>JBDSAP010000435.1:0-6883 GCA_039922055.1 Ferruginibacter sp. | reverse complement strand
CTGCCATGCGGAAAAGAAGATGATTCGCCAAAAAGAACCATTGCATCAGCAGATCCGCCTCCGAATTTTTGTTGCGCTTCCGCGATAATACCAGACAGTTCCCTTTGCGTCATACCTTCTTTTAATTGGCCGATGCCAAATTTTATCGCGGCAGATGTTATATCATTTGCTTTTTGCATCAGGGCTAATTCAGCCGTTGATTTTATCATGCGGCAGGGAATAGTTACCGGGTCGCCACTTACATAGTTTAAATGCGATGCTTCTTTTCTGATGCCATCGAGAATAAAAAAACGAAGCCTTTCTTCTATACCGATATTCCCGGACTGAATGCCCGCATCTTTTAATGCATCCGCCATTTGTTTGTAAGGACTTTCATCTTCCTGCCATGCGTACATATCTTTTCCTATTTTGATGAGTTCACGTAAACGTGATTCTTCAAATCCGGGGCATACATATCTTGCGTCTCCTTTTGCGGGAATAATAGCCACCATAGGCCGCTCACTTGGCCACCAACTAATGCCGGTAAAATATTCCAGCGAAGTGCCTGCATCCAAAATCAGCGCTTCCATTTTTTGTTCCGCGAGTAAGCGTTGTGCCTTTGCTATCCTGGCTTCTCTTTCTTGTACCGTGATTGGCACTGTATCATTTGTCATTGATTGCAGATCATCCATTGCCGATCTTTTTTCTTTTGCCTGTGCGTTGGAGGTGCAGGATACAATACCTGCTGCTATTCCCGTAGCAGCCGCAATGGCAGAGAGATTGATAAAGTCTCTTCTTTTTAGTGTCATATAAAGTAGTTGAAGATGGAAGATTTTATGGTAGCCTGAAGGTATGATTTTATTGAGCATGTCATCATGATGCCAGCCTGCATCCATGGATAAACATTGCATCATGTAAATCCTATTTATCGGGAAAGACCCTCCTGCTTCAAAGCAGGGAATACAGTGACTGGCTAATTCTACTTTGACATATTTAACAAAATGTAGCTCACGGTTACTATAGTTTAATTATGGAACGAAAAAGATGCCATGAAAAAATACAGTACAAGTGAGTTCCGATAAATCGGAATTAAAAAAATAACACAACGATGCCGCCATAAAAAACATCTGCTGGTCAACAAAAAAACACAAAGGATTGACTTGTCAAAGTAGAACTAAAAATGATATAAATTATACCTCCATCTTGTTACCTATTAGTTGGGGTATCACGACTAAATCTGAAAAAATAAACACCGTTTATCCTGCCGGCCATATCCTCGCTGGGATATCTAAAAAAAAGGCTTGCGGTTTACATAGTCTTTGAAAGAAGGCTGCCTTAAAATAGTGGAGTAATAAGCATCGGTTAATAGTGATTGATAATCCATTCAAACTTATCTATCGCGATTTGTGCTATAATCTTGTTGCTCTCGTGAGTTATTAACAAGGCAAAAAAAATCGCTGTTTGCTAAGCACGATCAAAAAAAATAACATTACATTGGCTATAACTTTCACAAAAACCCCCTTACATTATGAAGAAACTTTTATTGGTCTTCCTGTCGTTCACCTTACTGAATGCTGCAATGGCGCAAAAAAATCATTGGTCCGCTCACACAGCCGGCGCCCGGATATCTACCGACAAAGCTGTAGCAAGAGTCGCGTTCCCCATCCAATTCAGGCTATTTGATTTAAACACAATCTCTTTCAGAAATGAGTTATTTACCGTGACCGGGAAGAACGCCGCCGGTCGTTCAACTATTATTTCCCTACCTAACGCTGCCGGTCAAATTGAAGAATTTGAAGTATTTGAGGCATCCAACTTTGAACCCGATCTGCAGGCCAGGTTCCCGGATATCAGGGCTTTTTCCGGCAGGGGCATTACCGATAAATATGCGACACTTAAGTTGAGTATTTCACCACAAGGCGTGCAAACAATGGTTTTCAGAACAGAAAAAGATAATGAATTTATCGAGCCATATTCACAGGATCACCGGGTATATGCGGTTTTTACATCACAAAGAACTTCTGGCAAATTACCCTGGTTGTGCACAACACCCGATCAGCAATTGGCGATTGGCCTTAATGGAAAAGTGGCCGCAAACAATACCGTTTTAAGGTCAACGGGCGACTTGAAAACTATGCGTTTGGCGCAGTCTGTTACGGCAGAGTATTCCAACTTTTTTGGTGCAACAAGTTCGGCGCAGGTAGGCCTTGTGCTGGCTGCGATTAACGCAACACTTGCCCGGTGTAATGGTGTGTATGAAAAGGACCTTGCAGTGCACTTAAATCTTGTTGCAGCGTCTACAAATGTCATCTACTACAATGCATCAACAGATCCCTATAGTCCTGCCTCATCAGGAGCGGGCGGAGCATGGAACGGACAATTACAATCTACCTTAACTTCTGTTATCGGCGAAGCCAATTATGATATTGGGCATTTGTTCGGCGCCTCAGGTGGCGGTGGCAATGCAGGTTGTATCGGTTGTATCTGTAGCAACGGATCCAAAGGAAGCGGGTTTACTTCACCTGCCGATGCTATTCCGCAGGGAGATAATTTTGATATAGATTACGTGGTGCATGAAGTAGGACACCAGATGGGCGCCAACCATACTTTTTCATTTAGCAATGAAGGAACCGGTGTTAATAAAGAAGTAGGTTCAGGTATTACTATAATGGGTTATGCAGGCATTACAAGCCAGGATGTTGCGCCTCATTCTATAGATATTTTTCACCAGGCTTCTATTGCCCAGATACAGGCTAACCTCGGAACTAAAGCCTGCCCGGTAACTACTGTTATCAGCAATGCCACACCGGTTATCGCAACGCTCACTAATTACACTATTCCCAAAAGCACTCCCTTTGCACTAACAGGTTCAGCCAGTGATGCCAATGCAGGAGATGTATTGACTTATTGCTGGGAGCAAAATGATAATGCAGGTTCTTCGCAAACAGGTGCAAGCAGTGTAGCAAGTGTAAGCAAGTCAAGCGGCCCTAACTGGATATCGTTCAGGCCCACTATTTCTTCAACAAGATATTTCCCGCAATTGTCAACCATTTTGGCTGGTGGCCAGGTAACAGGCCCTTTACCGGGTGGTGATGCAGGCGCCAATATAGAAGCCCTGAGCTCTGTTGCCAGGACATTAAATTTCAGGCTTACCGTTAGGGACAATGCGCCTTATAGTTCTTCTGCGCCTGTTTCAGTTGGCCAAACAAATTTTAAGGATGTGGTAGTAACGGTCAGCGCTGCTTCAGGCCCGTTTGCTGTTACAGCGCCTAATACTGGTGTAACATATCCCGGCGGTTCTACTCAAAACATTACCTGGAGTGTGGCAAGTACAACCGCGGCACCTGTGAGTTGTGCAAACGTAGAAATTTCACTAAGCACTGATGGCGGGCAAACCTTCCCAACTGTACTTATTGCAAGCACACCTAATGACGGTACGCAGGCCCTGGTAATACCTGCAACACCCACCACCACCGCAAGAATAAAAATTGAGGCGGTCGGTAATATCTTCTTTGATATCAGCAACACCAACTTTACCATCGGCGCCGCGGTTACCTGCGGTGATCCTTCCGGGCTAACAGCTTCGGCCATCGGTAACAATAACGCTACTGTTAGCTGGACGGCTGTTGCCAATGCCGTGAGTTATGCGGTAGATTATAAATTGAATTCATCTGGTACGTGGACAAGCTTTTCAACGGCGCAGGCAGGTACCTCCGCAAACCTAACGGGTTTAACACAGGGATCTCTGTATGATTGGAGGGTGAGTGCTACCTGTGCTTCAGGAACGGGCAATAAGGTTGTGGCACAGTTTACAACTACTGCTCCCGTAGTGTGCGGCAATCCAACCGGTCTTACAGCATCAGCTATTACTAATACCAGCGCTACTGTTAGCTGGACGGCTGTTACCAATGCCGTAAGTTATGCGGTAGATTATAAGTTGAATACATCTGGTACGTGGATAAGCTTCTCAACAGCACAAGCCGGTACTTCAGCAAACCTTACGGGTTTAACACAGGGTTCTCTGTATGATTGGAGGGTGAGTGCTACCTGTGCTGCAGGAAGCGGTAGTAAAGTCGCGGCACAGTTTACTACTACTGCACCGTTCGTATGCAATGCTCCGGCTGGTTTAACGGCATCGGCTATTACAACCACCGGTGCAACACTTAACTGGAGCGCTGTAAGTGGTGCGATAAGCTATGTGGTTGAATATAAATTATCAACGGCTTCTACCTGGACGGTCGCTACTTTCGGTACAACTGCCACATCAATTGCTATTAGCGGTTTAACCGCCGGTACCACCTACAACTACCGGGTACGTACCAATTGCGGCCACGATGTATTTAGCCCTTATAGCACCGCACAGTTTACTACTAACTCGAATGGTTGTCAAAGCCCTTATGATGTAACTTCCAACGGCTCTACAGGCGGAGCTGCTACCATACCGTTTAATACCAATATTACCGGCCTTATAAGTCCAAGTGCCGACATTGACTATTACAAATTTGTTATCACAACCAGTGGTACTATTACAATAACATTAAGTACACTGCCAGGTGATTACGACATCAGGCTTTATAACGGCGCAGGTAACCAGGTGGCGATATCTCAAAATGGAGGTACAAGCAGCGAAACAATTAATTATAACGCGGCAGCAGGTACTTACTATGCCAGGGTGTATGGATACAATAATGCAAACAGCTCCACTGTTTGCTACACCTTAAGAGTGGCATTGGGTACGGCTACAAGAGAGGGTGAAATGGCACCTTTATTCACCAGCAAAAAACTGTTGATGATATATCCTAATCCTGCAAAAGATAAACTGAACATTAACCTGACAGGATATGAAGGTGTTTCAGAGATGAAGTTGTATGATGTAAATGGCAAGCAGATAAGCAGCCAGCGAACAAGTCAAACCAATTCTCTAATGGATATTTCTCGATTAGCAAGAGGTGTTTACTTTATAAAAGTAATTACTGCTAACGGGGAGGTATTAAACCAAAAAATTGTGAAGCAATAGCGTTCATTAATTGATGATAATTTTATCCGGGTTGCTTATAAAGCAGCCCGGATTTTTTTTTGGAGAGAAGGAATAGGCCCTTGGAGAGACATTGTTGAGAAGGAGCATTGGGCGATGACGCCGCACAAACTTGGGTCATAATCGGTCATCACATCACACATCATACATCACACATCATACATCACACATTATCATAGGATTCCTGCTTCGAACAGCCTTGTATTTCAAACAGTTCTCTGGCAGATGCCCGCCTGAGAATAATGCAAAAAGTAATTGTGGTACACGCAACATCCCCGGCTCAGCTTAAGCTCGTGGAGGACATTGCTGGGAAGGGGACAAAAAATAACTTACATAACAGCTAAGGCAAAACGAAAGCAACCTTTTTCCACGGCTACGGTTCCTTACGGATGAACCGAATTACGGCGCTGCTTTGTTCCGTGCTTTCCAGCCTTGTCTCATAACGCTTTTCACCCACCATAGCAACCATCAGTGAGGTATTGGGTGGAATGGATCCCAGGTTTTCCGCTACCATCACCAGTTCGTTTGATTGCTGCAATGTTGCAACAGCCAGCCTGATGGTGTAAGCTTTTTCTGAAAGGCGGACATGCTCATACAATAACTGGTTGTTTAAAAAAATAGCGATGGAATCTCCATCCACTTCGGCATTATCATAAAAACGCAATTCGATTGAATCGCCACTGATGGGTATCTCCTGCAATACCAGTTTGCGGCGGGTGGCGAATTTTTGTTCATTACTTAAAGGTGCGATTATAACAACCTGTTCTTTAACAGGCGCAGGCTTTGATTTTATGGCGGGCTCAATTTTAGTGGCGGGAATGATCACTTGCTTTTTGGGTTGTATCGCCACATCTTTGGAAGATGCCTTTTGCTGCTTTTGCTCTACCTCTGTTGGTGCAATGGGCACCGGTTTGGTAAAAACCAGTTTACCAATACTGTCAATCAATTCAGGATCATTTGCGCCGAAGGTATAATTATCAATTACAAAATCCCATTCATCATTGAAAGTATGCGCATTCATTTTTTGCAGATCAACCGGCCCTCTTTCCTGCTCCGCTTTATCCTTTAATGCAGCCCTGCCATCCAGGTACATTTTAGTACCGCCGGGGCAATTAAAATCTGCGGTGGAAAGATACGGTGTGGCTGGCTTTACACCGAAAAGCCGGTTACTGTTTTTTGCTTCAATCAATTGATCATCCCACCATACCACGCTATTATCCCTGTCATCAAAATAACCTTTTATGCTATACCGCCTGTAACTGTTGGCTGACTCGTAATAGTAACTGGTACCGGTGAGGCTGTCTCCGTTTTTTATTATTTTAAGTTCTACATTTTTGCGGTCGATCTTACCTTTCCAAAAGCCGGTAATGGGTTGTGCATTTGCAAATGAATGTAAAAGGATGGCTGCGGAAAACAATAAAAGGATAGGGTAGTTTTTCAAAGGTTATTACCTGTTTTTTTTAAATAAACAGGTGAGTAAAAGTAAGGATTTTAAGGGGTAATAATTTCTCGGGCCGGTAAGGTGAATTTCTGTCCGGGCGGAGTTTTCACAGCGTTCGTCAACAATTAAAAAAGCGCTTGCCGTGAAACCCCGATGCAGCGCACTATTCAATTTGCTCTTCTTTCTCCGTTTTTGCGATTTTACCTGATGGCAATATCATAGTGATGACTTTTTTTGCGGCTTAGAAGGTGAAGTATTTATTGATGCCGTGTATTCAGCGTCGGGGTTTCACAGGAGTTCTTTTATTATTTTAGCATCTGCTGCTGTGAAAACCCCGCCGGAACAAAATGTCATGGTGCAGCTATTGGCTTTATGTATCATACAATTTGTTCTTCCAATAAATCTTTCCAAATAATAAACCCTTTCTT
>JBDSAP010000434.1:0-34234 GCA_039922055.1 Ferruginibacter sp. | reverse complement strand
TTATCATTGCTATCAGTTGCTCCCACACAAATAACGTATGGATTACCAGCCGCATCGCTGGCTGAAACGGAGTTGTTATCATTACCTGCTGCAAAAACTACTACTACGCCATGGAGGTACGCATATTCGATCGCTTTATGAATGTCAGTTGATCTGCCAGGTCCCCAGCTATTGTTAATTACTTTTGCCCCGTTATCAACTGCTTTTTTAATACCATTAGCCAGGTTGGTTGCATCGCCACAACCATTGGGTCCATCCAATCCTTTTATCGCCATTATCCTGCATTTAGGTGCTACACCGACTACCCCTTTTTGATTATTTACAACTGCTCCGATGGTCCCGGATACATGTGTGCCGTGATGGCTGATGTCGGTAAGGTTGTTACTGCCATTAATTACATTAAACCCGTGATTTCCGTTACCGTCATCCCATAGGTTATCTTTCAAGTCTTCGTGATCTACATCAATTCCGGAATCCACAACAGCTACCAACACTTCACTCCCCATATTTCCACTATTCCAAACGGCATCAGCCTGTATTTTTTTGATACCATACAGTGACGAAAAAAAAGGATCGTTGGGATTACTATTCTGGAAATTTTTTTCGTCTGCTTCAATGCGTTCGAACATACCTTGTTCTTCCAGAAGTCTTAATACAGCGGCTTCATTTTTTTCTTCCACTTCAATGGTAAAAGTCCTATTCATTTCATCTTTTAGTTCCTGCAAACGTGGATTCTCTTCCGTTTCCTTTATAGCACGGATGCCTTCTTCCTGATCATATACTTTTTTTAGCTGTAACTGAAATGCCATATTTTCTTTGGCAAAATTCATTGTTCCCTCCTTATGTGGATCAATGCCCTTTTTGGTGACTACTACAATTTTTTTCATAATGTTATTTTTAAATGTTAGGATTGTTTTACACCGAGTACAAATGCGAGGTATGCTATGATAAGTCCAATCAATTGTTTACCATGCTGCATGATAAGCGACACTATGGGTTTTTCTTTTCCGCTTTCTACGAAAGTGCTTGTCGCCCAACAAATAAAGCATGCAATTAATACCACCACGTAAATAATCACCGCTGCGTATTGTATTATTTCTCTCTTGGTAATGGGATCAGGCACTTCTACCTGGTTTCCAATAAGTGTCATCCTGGCAAGAGCTGAAGAAGGCTTTGCGACTGCCAATCCAAGCACAGCTCCAAAGTTGGTCAACAAAATTGTTGCAATAGTTGAAACCATATTGTCCAAAGGTTCCGGGATGTATTTGCTCTTATCTGGTCTTGTGAGAGGATCAAAAATTGCTTTTTGAATACCGTAGATATAAACAACGAATACAATTAATAAAAGTAACCATCCGATAATTGCGGGTAACTGCTTTTTCATAATTTGATTTTTATATATTAATTTGTTTTGTACTGAAGTATGAAGTCAAAGCTAAATAGACACCCCACCAAATTTCATGGGAAACTTCATAAATAATAACGGGGTATTTCCCGTTTGTAGTTCCTGAATTTCTTGGTATTGTGATCACATCCGCAGGTGAAGAATTAGAGAATGAATGGTTACTATTGTAAAGTCTTAATAAGAAAGACAATTGTAGGGCATACAACAGTAAACCAGTCAGAGCGAAAAGATTTAATTGCAAACTTTTGTATGCTTTTATAAAAAACGGGGAAACCCCCCTTTTTATTTTCCTTCCAAATAAAGAACATTGCAGTAGTAATAAATTTCAATAAATTCAATTTGACATTTAACAACCTTAGTCAATCTTGAAAACTGCCGAAAAAAATATAAGCATTGGTATTACAGACGACCAGCAACTCTTTCTGAAGTCACTAGGTACACTGATCAATACTTTTCATGGATTTTCTGTGGTACTGGATTCGATGAATGGCGAGGAGCTATTAAGAAAGTTATCGTCATCAGAAGAATTTCCGGATATTCTTTTAATTGATGTTAATATGCCGGTGATGGATGGCGTGGAGACTACCCGTAACATTGCTGACCGCTATCCTATGATCAAAGTGGTGGCACTTTCCATGAAAGATGACGACACTACCATTATAAATATGATACGTGCAGGTGCAAGCGCTTATTTACTAAAAGATATTCACCCTGATGAACTTGAAAAAGCATTAAAGGAAATTTATGAAACAGGATATTATAATGCAGACCAAACCAATATCAATTATCGAAGGCTGATGCTGCATGAGCAAAAAGAAAAAGCTTTGCAGCTCACAGAAAAGGAACTTACTTTTTTAAAACTATCTTGTAGTGATCTTACATATAAACAGATTGCAGCCCAGATGTTTCTCGCCGAAAGAACCGTAGATGGTTACAGGGAGTCAGTCTTTAAAAAACTGAATGTGCAGAGCAGGGTTGGGATGGCAATGGAGGCAATAAGGAAAGGAATTGTAACAATTTAAGTAAATATTTATTATTTAACATTTCAATTTAAAATTATGGCTAAGCACACAATGATTCTTGACGATCTAAAACATCGTACACTCAAGTTAAAGACTGACATATCTACTGATTCTAAATACAGTGTTGTTATTGTATTCGAAAGAAACCCTGTTACCGGAAATTTCACTAACTTTTTGGAAGTAAAATCAACTTTGGCAACAAAAGAGTTTCCAGATTTGAAAATAGCTGCCGGAGGTGCAAAAATTCCACCAAACGTCGGATAGATGAGACATTTATTAAAGAACAAGTTTTCTAATAAATTCATCCCAAAGAGTTTTATTCTGAAAGGATGAATTTATTTGTTCACTAAAATATTCACACCAACTCAATCTTGTGGGTATTGTAAATTTACCATCAAATGGAAAGAAAAGGGAAGAACCCGTGTAACCATATCTTTTTGGACCGTCTGCATCGCTTTGAATAAAAAAATGGCCGACATGTTTTGCAATAACTGTCTTTGAGATTAAATGTCTAAACTCATCAAGCAACGCCAGATCACCTTCAAATAAGCCAGGTGTAGAAAAAACTGTTTCTATCCACAACCCCAAATCGAGCAAAAAAAGCGTATCGCGACCAGACACAGAAAAAAAGAAATTTTGCTGCAAGCTCTGAATACTGCCCTTTACATCACCCATCCGGCATAACAAGTTTTGGGTAACTTTTTGGAGTATTGATGTGATCCGCTCATACTCTTTCAATGAGTTTACGAACATGGTGGAGTGATCTAAATAATACTGATGCCTCAGCTTCTTATGCATCTTGATATAATCCGAGAGTACTTTTTTTGAAAGCGCTTTGTTCGTTATTTTAGGGTTCTCTGATATACTTGAAAGTAATTTTTTGTAATCATATCCATCCACCCACATTTGTGATTCCGGCCCAATTAGAATTTTTACAACATCCTTAAGCATGAAACCATTTTCAAATAATTGCATATTACAATTCATCATTATCATTACATCAATCGTTTCTTCATTGAGTGATGCTCTTAAACAATCAGCCAAATCCGACATCCAAAGTATTTCCAGTTTTTTGCAATTAAATCTTTGTTCATCTTTCAAAACAAGCTGATACTCTCCTTCTTCAAGAGGAATTGGATAAATTACTTCTGTGAAATTCTCATCATTAATTTTCTGAATTTCGCTTGTTGTTGCGTAGAAATATTTATTTGACAACTCCGTAGTGAGCGAATCCATTGATTTAATTTTATTTAAAAAAGCAGTATCATCCACAAAGCTGCTTTTATCTTTATCTTCATCTTCGACATTGATTCCAAAGCCTGCCCCATGCGACCAGGTAAAGAGTATTCTTCGTTTGGTCCTAATATTTTTAAAAATTATTTCAAGCACCGTTATCCAAGAGCGTTTTAAACTTTTGGAAATATTAAATTCCTGGAGAGAAGTTTTTATTAATTGTGTCCCTTTTTTTGTCTTTGCAAGTCTTAGAACTTCTAATTCAAATGTGGCTTTGTCTTCAGGAACATTTTTTTGCGCTTTATCCAGTAACACCCATACGTCAATATTGCTTTTTTTTCCACTCTGTTTAATAATATCTAATAGTTTGTCAAGGTAAAATTTATACTCAGATATTTCATGAACAAAGAACACTAAAAGCCAATCATATTTTTCAGTATTTTCATGCAAAGTATTAAAATTGAAACCAGGATTACTATTACTCATAATAATTAGTTTTTGTTTTTATTTTTCAGCTTCCTCACAGGATATTACTCACTATCAATTTACACATTTATCTCAAAATAACGGACTAAGTGCAACTTATGTTCGCAAAATTGTACAAGACCCATATGGGTTTACATGGATTGCGACTCAGGATGGGTTAAATCGTTTTGATGGCAAAAAAGTGAATATTTATAATGAAGACAATAAAATAAACCACAGGCTAGTAGGATCAGATGTTAGGGACCTGTTAATCGATACCAATCATTTCACTATTTGGATAATCACCTCCTATGGTGGCATTAATGGAATTGATTATCGTACCGGTAATGTTTGGTATGAATATGATCAGCAGAAAAATTTAAAAGAAGCAAACGTACTTTTTAATTCCTTCGCTTTAGCCGATTCAAATATATACATTGGAAGTTCTCAGGGTTTATATCGCATAGACCATATAAATTTTAAGTTAGAAAAAATTGATCTGCGGGGATCAAAAGCAAATATGTCTAACGTTTTTATCGACGAACTCATCGTTGATAAAAATAAAAATGGTTGGATTTTTACCCAGACTAACGGCGTAATTTTTACTAATCGGGATTTTTCAAAAATATTATCATTAAGCAACGATACATTAATTAATCATAGCATCAGGTATTATGATGCAGTATTAAAAGAAGATAATGTTATTCTTTTAGCAACTAGTCAAGGCCTTAAGACACTAAGATTAAATGCAGGCGGAAAAATTCTCGTAGATCACCAACCATTTTCCTTTGCAAAATCGCTTACTAGCCAAGAAATATTTTCGTGCTGGCTGGAAAAAAACGGAAACATTATTTTTAGCGATGCGAAGACATTAATAAGATTAAATCCGCAGTCAAAAAAGTATTCTATTATCGCAGAAAACACAACAGCTGATGTTGAAAATTGGCTGGGTTCAGTTTATACTATTTATATAGATCGCAACAATATATTGTGGCTTGGTTGCCAGCAGGGCTTGGCTTTTGCAGAAAATAAACCTTCAGCTTTTTATCGCATTTACCAGTCATTGACATCAAATACAAAAATCGGGCACGCTTATTATTTAAATCCGATAAATGACTCCACACTCATAACATGTGCTCAGGACGGCTTATATAAAATTGATACCAAGAAGGGGGGCATTGATAATATCGGTGAAAAAAAATCATTTTATCATGCGTTTGAAGATCCGAAGGGCCGTCTTATTATTTCAAACCGTGAGGGTACTTTTATTCTGGATCAAAAGAAACTTATTGACTGGAAAACCATATATCCTGAGTTTCGAAAATTACCTAACCTGATTTTAAACTGTCATATCCAAATAAACGATTCATTATTACTGCTTGGAACAGAAAATTTTTTAGGCATCGTTGTTTGGAATTTCAGAAAAAAAACTGCTTACCTTATCACCGATAGCAGTATTGAGTTAAAGTTGGGTGAAAATGTTATAAATGCATTGTATAAAGATAAAAAAGAAAATATATGGGCCTTAGGTGATCATTCTATAACTGTGTTTGATAAAAAATTACAATCATTCAAACTTTTTACTCCATATAATAGTAAGCAAAAAAAATATTATTCCATTTTTTTTGACGTGTGCCAGGTAAATGAATTTTATTACGTGGCTTCGTATGGAAACGGTATGTTGATATTAGATTCTTCATTTCAATTTATCAAAAGCATATCTGGTCACGAAAAATTGTCAAGCAGCAGTATTTACAAATTATTGCCATATCACGATAGCCTGATTTTTGTAACATCAAATAATGGGTTGTCTGTTGTTTCTGTTAAGGAAAACCAACCATCGCGTTTCTATTTCGAAAACGATGGCCTTCATTCAAATACCTTTGAAGAAAATAGTGGCGCCGTTTATGAAAATATTTTGTATGCAGGAGGAGAAAAGGGGGCAACCATTATTAACCCAGAATATCTTTCTGAAGATAAATTTATACCTAGATTATTTCTTTCCGAACTTACAATAGATTGTCAAAATGAAACAATAGATACATCTAACCTAGGACTTAGATCAATGACAGTTCCGAATAATGCCAATCAAACTCTCCTTACATTTTCTGCGCTTAACTACCTCAACCCATCAAAAACAAATTATGCTTATAGAATTGTTGAACTACAAATTGACTGGGTAAATTTAGGTTCACAAAATATTATTTCACTCATAGGAATGCATCCGGGTATTTATAATATACAAGTAAAAGCTTCAAATGGTGTCAATAAAAACGAATCTGAAATTTATACGGTGGAATTAAGATTCTTGCCCAAATGGTATCAAACAATCCTGTTTAAAACGAGTATTGTTCTGGTGATACTCGGCATTATATATCTTTTTTACATGTACCGGCTTGCTCAAATAAAAAAACAACTAGAAATTCGCAAGGATATTGCAAGTGACCTTCACGATGATATAGGGAGCATACTTAATTCTGTAAAAATTTTTACTCACCTTGCAAAAAGGGATCCAGGCAAAAATGAATATTTGGATCACATTGAAGATTCACTTACACAGGCTACTTTAGGTTTACGTGACATGATTTGGGTATTGGATGATGCCAGAGACAGCATTTACGAAGTAATGGAAAGAATAACTAACTACGCATTGCCAGTTTGCCAGGTTCAAAATATCCATTTCGAACATTTTATAGAAACAGACTCTTCGGTAAATTCCTTAACCAAAACTGAAAAGCGAAACTTGCTTCTTATTGCCAAGGAAGCTACAAACAACAGCATAAAGTATTCAAATTGCCAAACGATAAAAGTCACCATTGCGCAAAGCAATAGTAAAATTTCACTCTATATCCAAGATGATGGAGCAGGATTCAATCTTGAAACTTCAACAAAAGGCAATGGAATAAAAAATATACAACAAAGAGCCAAGCAAATATATTTGACAGCGAATTTTGTTACTTCAATAGATTCAGGAACAACCGTGATAGTGAAATAGTAAATAAAAAAATCTAAATAAAGGGCAGATAAGATTAGCTGATCCTATTTTTACATTCTTTGAATATGAAGAATCATCAATTCCCCAATCAGTCGGGTATAGAAAGTATATGAATTAAAGTTCTATCATAATAGCTGAAGGAAGGAACATAATTTATATATCCAAAAATCTGTAGCTGTTTTATTCATTTATGATTTGTTGCCTTACTATTAATGTGTGCTAACTGCATCACCATTTTGCGACTTATTGAGAAAGGGTTTATTAGGTCATTTTTGCTCCACAAAAGGACTAAGGCTATACAAGCTAAAGTGAGAAATTCCAAGACGCTGATCCTACAACAATGATTTCAGATCTTTGTTTTTCATTTCTTGATTTGTTTTCGGGGTCTCGGACCATTAAAATCAAAATAAGCATCAATTTCATCTAAATAACTTCTTGAATCTAGTTGGACGCTTGTGGACTTTTCAAATTGTTTATCAATTTTTAAATCATCGGAATAATACAATCCTAATAATGCAGTCTCGTCAACATTGTGTAGTCTTTCATCTTTATATAAAGGCAAACGTTTATTGAGGTAGTCAATAAATTCAAACTCTGAATCTATGATTTCACTAAATACCATCAAATCATGAACATTAATGACCCAGCCAAATTCTGCTCCTGGTTCGATGACTCCAAATTGTTGCAACTTTGATAAAGAACTTATCAGACTTCCTACATATGAAAAGCTGACAGATATTCTATAAACATTCTCTTTATTATGTAGTCCAATTTTTTTCTGCTCTTCTGTAATAAAAGATGGGTCTGAAGTTTCAGTAACATACTTAAATGCTCTGAAGCTTTGACAAATTGCATCTCCAATTAGCTTTGTAAGATCTGACTGAAGAGATAATATTGCACCGCGTTTTGCCTTGTCTGATAGAATTCCGGATTTCACTTCTATCAAAAATGTTGCATCATTACTAATTCCAAGGCAATCAAGTTCATAATTTCCATCTGCTGCATTTGTGCATTTTAAACCTACGTTAGTATTTGGATAGTTATATTTTACATTTTTATAAAATTGAACGCCAGGGAGCATTCTCTGGAAAAGTTCTTTAACTTTCTGCTCCATGAAATTATCTTTAGCAATAGCTATTCGGCTACCTTGAAATGATTTTGAGAAATACGAGGAGTCAGCGATACGAATTAGATTCATTGCAATTCCAAAGTAATTTCTGGCCGCAATATTCATTGAGAATAAATAAAAATTCCCATTCTCATCTTCCACTATCGGATAGGTAAATATTTTGCTTTCATTTATTACTTCGTATACGGAATGTTCTGTGAAAACTTTGTTTTCTCCAAATTTTAAAGAAAGTGCTTTTACAACACTTTTCTGTTTATCATCAAAGTGTCTTATCCCGTAAAGTTTATCAAAATACTCTATATAGGAAATTGGATAGATTCTTAACTTGCCCTCTTCTACGATTATGCCCGGGTTCTGTTTAGCAAAATCTTCAGGATAGTTTCCATTTCCTTGTGTCTGTATTTTCCATTGATTTAGCTTAAATTCGAGAAAAGGATGAGGTTCGCCAATCGGTGATGCGACTCTTAATGTGAATGATGATTCAAGCTGCTCAAAAGTTCTGATAATATCATTTGATTTGAAACCATAATGTTTTTGAAAGAAGTCATCATGTAATGAAAACATATCTTTGAATAATTCTTTTATATGGCACATGTATCCTTCGCCTCTTATAAGAAGTGATTCGCTGATCATTTTAAAACGTATATCCGATTCTATTTTGGATTTTGTTGCATTTAAATGTTCAAAGCCATAATAATATTGGAAATCGGATCGGATAGAAGTTAGAAGACTATATATCTTATCCAATGTACTGCTATCCGGCCTCTTACCTTTGTTACTGTTATCAGTTGCCATTGCAATGCTTTGGGCATATTCCATCGCAGTTTCTGCATCGCTGTTGTCATCCTGAATTGTGATCATTTTATTTGAAGCAATGGACGCAATACCTCCCAAAACAAATATCTTATCATATGAATTGATTAAATCAACAACTTTCCGAATTTTTGTTTTTATTTCTTCCTGAAATTTTGGAAGATTATCCTTTATCTGATTAATCCATTGTTCGTGTTCTTCTTTGGTCATTTTAAGACGAGAAAAAACATTTTTTCCGCTTCGGGTAACTTCATACCAACCGCCATCAAAAACTTCATCAATCTTGGGAACGCTTTTTTTTCTCTTCTTCGATTTCTTCCTGATATGACTTTTAGGCATTTTATAAATTTTTAGTAATGTTGCAGATGTTATAGCAATTAACATCTGAACTATAACAGTATTTTTATGTATAATGAGTCAATGTTTTGGTTTTATACGTTTGTTGGGTTATCGATACGAACTTGGATTAGGTGTATTTCCATCAATGATAATAATCACAATTTTGGAAGACGATTGTATGTTCTCAAATCCGTGCAAAACCGGTGTATGAAAAAATATATTCTTTGCAGCGATTGCTGGAGGGCTAACCTTGGGAGTCAATTCCAAAACACAGAGGATTGACAATTGTGCAGCAGTTGCGGAAGCGTACGCTGACGGTTGCTTTTGATACTTCTCAATGATTTTTTTTCTATCAGCTATTTTTTTTTCCACTTTTAATTCTGCGACTATCCCTTTATAATTTATCTCGACCCGCCCGCCCGCAATAACGCCTTCCTTAACCAATGAACTCGCCAGTTCAGGTCTCGCTGATAAATACTGGATCAAAGTGTCCCGAAACTTATCCTCGCTGATATTGGATTGATCTTTATAAATAGCTTGTTGATAACAATAGCCCTGATAATTCAAAATAGCAGATAACAGTACAATAAAATTTTCCAGTTCTTCCTTTGGAATATCAGGAATATCATTCTGTATCTTAAGAACAATTTCAAGTACTTTCTCATTCAATTTGTTATAACCTGTGGGATAGACAAAAGAATTTTTATCAATAACACGAAGGATCAATTGGTCATAACCAATAATGGGTGGATAAAAAGGCTTTATATTCGACCCTTTAAATTGTGCAAGGAGTTTGATTGCAATGGGAGCTTCAAGCATCGATTGAGAATTCTGTAATGTTATATTGCCATCGATAAATATTTCTTTGTCCTTAGTAAATTTTATTATAGGAAGTGATAAAGTAAACCACTCATCATTTGTTGTGGACACTTGTGATAATACAAGTTCTTCATATCCTTTTGGCCATTCATTGATCTTTACAATACCATGTAGTGAATATAGATGTTGTGGTTTAATGATCTGCGGGTTAGCCCAAAGTTCGCGATCCATATAAAAGACCACTGATATCAGTGTGTTATCAATACCAATATCACCATCAGTTGTTTCCTCTTTAGGATCATTATTTTCTCTTGCTCTGGCATAAGGGTTGAATTCAGCAGTTAACATCATTGGCAAAGATATCTTTGAAAATTCTTCAGCCAGCACTTGGAGATCATTTAACTGTTTCACATTAATTAAACTATCTCTTAGTAAAATTAGACCTTTTATACTGGGCCTATCCTTATCGAGGTCTTTTAATATATCAGATAACAGATCAACGTTCATTTCTGAGGCGGATTTTAAAATATCTGCACCATTTATCGCTAATAGTCTATTGTTATAAAATTCAAGTAATAAATAAAAAGCGTTGACAGTATAGCTAAGCCCTTTAAAAAACAAATGATCGATTTCTCCAACGGGGAATTCATCCAATTTTGAAGCTATCGCAATAAGTTCTGTTTTATTTTCAAGGACTTTTTGAATAGAATGGATATTAAAATCTTCAAGACTTGTCTGTAATAGAAGTCTAAAGTCAATTTGTAACTTGAGCAATTCAGGACTTCGCCTTCTCGATCTCATCGATTATATTTTTAAGGTAATTTTTATCCGCATTTCCAGTAGGAACATGCATCTCAAATTCAGCAATATTTTCAAGGAGTTCGCAGAACCTGAAGAAATGTTCTGTCAATTTTACGCGTTTGAAATTGGGTAATATCTTTTTTAACTGTTGAAGGATGATCTTGTATTGTTCAAAATAAGCCAAAATATTTAATGCTTCAACAACGTCGTATAGATCCTCTTCTTTTCGGCTATCCATAAAATCAATGATCAGTTGTATATCCTGCTGGACTGTATCGAACGATATTGTATAGATACCCATAAACAACTCATCTCGCTCATCACTATTATAGAAATTTGGCCTGGAGTCAACGAGCTTTTTCATAACAATTTTAAACCAGTCATTTTCAAATTCTTTATATTCTGTCTTAATTTCTTCTAATATTTTCAGGAAACTTGTGGCTGCATGATACTCTTCAACAGTACAATATTTTAACATGTTGTTTCTGATGATCCATTTCGCAAGTTTTGGCAATTCTCTGGCGAAACGTATCGACTCGTCGACTAAAATTTTACAAAATTCATAGTCTTTCTCATTAAAATAATAAGGCTCCCATTGAAGGAGATTATTAACAATTTTCAGTCAGGCGCAGGAGTGTAGGTTAAACACATAATAATCACCCTGGCGCAGGAGTGTAGGTTAAATAAATAACAATCTTCCGCCCATCTTACAGGCGCAATACTCTATGAACCAGGCTTAGTCTGGCGCAGGAGTGTAGGTTGAATAAATACCAGTCTTCAGGCTGGCGCAGGAGTGTAGGTTAAATAACAGTCCCCACAGGCTCCCACAGGCGCAGGATGAAAAGCTGTTAGGCGCTGGAATGATGCGAAGGTTTTGTGTGAGGGCTTCCAGTGCCGGGCGGTTACTACATCAGTCAGGCGCAGGACTCCACCATACTGGCGCAAGGGTGTCAGTCAAGCGCAGGACTCTGTCCATAAGTGTTCGGAACCTCAGTCAGGCGCAGGAGTGTAGGCTAAAAAAATAATAATCTTCCACCCGTCTTGCAGGCTCAATACTCTACGAACCAGGCGCAGGAATGAGGCGTCGGCAATGTGCGGAAGGTTTCCTGTGCCCGGCGGTTACTAAAGCGATTGATAAGAATGTAAATTATAACAATAGCAAGCCCTCGATTGAGGGTTTTGTTGTATTATGCGTAAGCTTTTTTTGTTTTGCTATCCCTGATGATGGCATTAGCCAGGAAAATAAGTTTGTCTTTAATGGTAGGTTCTAAATCTTCAATATCATGAATGAGCTTCATTGTTTGTTTATCAACAGCAGTTTTTTTACCATCACCGGCCAGGTAATCAAGAGACACTTCTAACGCATCCGAAATTTTCTTTGCCACTTCAATAGAAGGCATCACTTCCCCACGTTCATATCTTCCTATCATCTCCCTGGACCCCCCCCACAGGCGCAGGACGCTAGCTACCAGGCGCTGGAATGAGGCGTAGGATTGAGCGTTTGGTTTCCATTGCCGGGCGTTACTAAAAGAAACAAGATTTATAAAACTGTCGGTTGCCAAAAGCTGCTGGTTTTTTTATTTGGGCCAGGCTTACACTCTATCAAAAGTTAATTTAGGATCTTTATTTAGCGCAAGTCTATTTTTCAGCCAGCATTTTTTCAGCAGTTCTACTTTTTCTTTTTTGCGAACTGGTGCAGGGTATGCCGTGAATTGAGTGCTGGTAGGTATGCCGGTATAAGGAAAAGGAGTTCTATCGAACCCTGTTTAAATTTTACTGTGTCAGAAGCTTCGAATGAAATCTTTCGAAACATCGCAAAGAAGGTTAATGAATATGTCTTTTAGAAAATTCATTACAGCGAGTACGCAAAATATGCCCGCCACACAGGCACGGCTAAGGCTTGAACCCGCACACGAAAGCCTACAGCACGCAAGCCTTCTGCGGTGTTGCAGTCAGTTTTTTATGTCATGGTTTTTGCAAGCCAACACACCTGCAGCACATTTATTTTTTTAAGTGACAGAGAAAAAAATAAAAGAGCTGCACCCATCGCCACGAACAAAAAGCCGCCATAAAAAACTGCCTGAAGCTATATTAACATAAAGTGGCCTTATAGTATTTTTTCCTACGCTCATGTAAACATGCTAACGCAAAAAAATCCTATAAGCACTTTATATTAAATAGCCAACACCGCAGCAACGAAAAAAAATAATGCTCACGCCAGGCAGCCATGCTAATTATTTTTTTCGTTGTAGCCGTGCCAAAGACAGCCAATGCTTCCGAAGCGGTGTGCATGCACGCTCTGTTTTTATGCTATCTCTCCGCCGCGGCGGATCGGTCAATAGCAAAGCCTGCGGCAGCATGGCAGCTTCGCTATTCTTTTTATTTTTATTTAGTTGATGAATGTTGAACAGACTTTATAATGTCCGGGCACCGGACTTGTAATGCTTTCGCCGTTGTTTATTAAACGACTTATTTTTGCCCAAATAAGACTTATCAAATAATGCCCGAACACCAAAACATAGAATACAAAGAATCTTGGCGAGATGAATACCTAAAATGGATTTGTGGCTTTGCTAATGCCCAGGGCGGCAAGATCTTTATCGGTATTAACGACAAAGGAAATGTAACTGGCCTCACTGACTACAAAAAATTAATGGAAGATATCCCTAACAAGGTAGTCAGTCATTTAGGCTTAGTAGTTAACATTAATCTTCGCACCAAAGAGAAAAAGCATTACATAGAAATTGCAGTTAAGCCAAGTGAAGTAGCTATTTCATATCACGGAGTATATCACTATCGTAGTGGTAGTACTAAGCAGGAGTTAAAGGGAATTGCCCTGCAGGAATTTTTATTGAGGAAGATGGGCAGAAGCTGGGATGATATGCCGGTACCAGGAGCTGTGTTGAAAGATATAGATGAGAAAGCACTTAAACAATTCGTGGAAAAGGCGCTTGAACAAAAAAGAATTTCTCCCGATGCATTAAAAGACGGCACGAAAACTTTACTTACCAATCTTCACCTGGTCAATGAAAAGGGAAAGCTTAAATGTGCTGCATTACTTTTGTTTGGTAAAAATCCATTAAAATATTTCACACATGCTTATTTTAAAATTGGTCGCTTTGGTTTGTCAGATCATGATTTAAAATTTCAGGATGTAATAGAAGGAAATATTTTTGAAATGATTGATAAAGTAATTCAGATTCTTCATTCAAAATACCTGACATCGCCAATACACTATGAAGGTTTACAACGCAAAGAAAATTTAGAATATCCCGAACCGGCATTGCGGGAAGCTATCTTAAATGCGATCGTTCATAAGAACTACGCCGGCACCACAATTCAGCTAAGCGTATATGACGATAAACTAATTCTTTGGAATCCGGGTACACTACCAGAAGAATTACCAATTGAGCAGTTGAAGAAAAAACATGCATCCTACCCACGAAATAAAAACATAGCAGACATTTTTTTTAAAGCAGGCTATATTGAAGCATGGGGTCGTGGCACTAATAAAATTATTGATGCTTTCAAAGCTGCCGGGTTGCCAGAACCGGATTTTGTAGAGCATGCTGGTGGCATTCAAACCATATTTCTAAAAGATATTTATACAGAAGAATATCTCAATCAGCTTGGCCTGGATAATCGTTTCGTAATAGCTTTGCTATTTATTAAGCAGCATGGTAATATCACAAATACAAAATACCAGGAACTATTGCACGTGTCTAAAAGAACAGCTTCAAACGATTTACAATTGCTTCTTGAAAAAAAATTAATTGCGAAGATTGGCACTACAGGTAAGGGTACTTTTTATATTTTACAAAGGGGCAGTAAAGGGGCAATAGGGGCAACAAACGGGCAATAAAGGGGCATACGTTATGCCTTCAGGTAGCCTCCTTCACATTGTTGTGTTGTTCATAAACTACACTTCACTTGCTATTCCAGTCGGCAATTTCCGGCCATCATCATCTGTTCCTGATGCCTCATCGGCAGCATCCCAACGCCCCTCACATAACCCGGTCAGGGAAGCTGCTCACCACCGCTCCTTCGTTCGGATTGAACTTTACACGGTAATAAGGTCTTTCTCCGTCAGTCGTCGATAATAAAAGATGCGCCAAACCAATGCAGCAGCAACAATGATCTTTTCATGTACTTGAAGGCAATTGTTGCAGCTGCATTGCCCTGCGGGTGCTCCGCTACGCTTCGCAGTTTGTCACACTTTTTCCTCCTGCCTTCCTACGTTCGGGCAGCTTCTGTGTCCTGTATGCCACTTCGTTCATTTCGTCCTTCGTTCCGCTCCATTACACCCGTTCGAAGCATGCAATTTTCCCTGCGGCATGGCACACTAACCCTCACACATATCCGAAGCACAAGTGTGCACATGCCTCTGGTCAAAGCCATCGCTGCAATTCTCACTGGGTTCCACTACGCTTCACTACGTCCTCCATTCTCTTCAGTCGCATTCAGTCCACCCGCTGCCTTCTGTTCTTGTGCTCGCTTTGCGGCCCCCGGCTGCGTTACGGGGCCTCGTTGGCACGAACCTACGCTCATAAGACTGACGCCTTATGCCACACGATACCCCTACACTGTGCGTCCATTGCTTCCTGCGGTCGCTTTACTGCCCGCCCCAGCCGGGGGCGCTCGCCGGCAATTCCGTCGTGCCCTCCTCCATTGCCTTTGGGCGAGCAGCCTTATTACAGTGTGGACAAGTGTGCCACACACCTAAGCTTCTTTTGGCCGCAGGCGCTATTATCTTGCCATTATAACCAATAACTTTCCCGAGAGTTTTTATAAGTATAGATTTGACTAACTAACAATTCAACAGTTGTAATATCAGTTGATTGATTTTAAAATTAATCCACATCAATACGTACGTCTACCTTTGTGGTATCTGCGATCTTATAAGACACCATATGGACAATAAACAAAGTGATAAAATACCAGGGATAGTTTTAATTTTCCCCAAAAACTTCCCCGACGAAGCAATTCACCAAGAGGCTAATATCTTTCTGTCTAATAATATAGACTTAGAAATTCTGAAGTATGGCAATGAAGCTTATAACGGATTCGAATGGATTATCCCAACTGCTTTTGGAGCTTATATTTTGAAACCATATTTTGATTCCTTCCTTTCTCAGGCTGGTAAAGACCATTATGATATTCTTAAAGCAGGTTTAAAGAAAATTATTGAAAAAGGCAAAACGTATAAGATGTCGGCTATTGCTGCGAACCAGTCAATAGAAAAGCTTTCCAAAACTTACACGCAATCTTTGAGCATCTCAATGGAATTTCAAACAATAGATAATAGACGCATAAAGTTGCTTTTTGATAATGAATTAGATCTTAATGATTGGAGCAATGCAGTTGAACAATTTGTCGAGTTAATTTCAGAAAATTATAAAGAGTATCCAAATGACCGGCTAACTATCGAAATCAAGAAATTAAATACTAAACCTCATCGGATTATTTATTCTCTTATTAACACTGAAACGAAGAAGTTAGAATTTAGAGATGATTTGAAAATGCTAGAAAAATACAAATAAAAACCACAACTTACTAGGCACCGATGGAGCCTAAAAGAGTACTAAGTACTTCGGAAATACAGATTTTATAAGCTGCTTCTCATTTTATCTCATAGAATATTTCTCATTTAGGCCAGCGATACGGCAAGCTATGCCTCTTAAGTCGGCAAGGTCTACGCTCCGTTGCACTTCGCTTGCCCTGCGGGTTTTTACAAAAAAATCTCCACCTTTCGTTTCGCTTTGCTTCGCAAAATTTGCTCACTACAGGTAGTATTTTTTTCTAAAAAATCTTGCCTTCCTACCCTCGCTGCATGTTGGTTGCCTATCGCTGGCCAAATGTGGTGCTTTGCCGCAAATGTAAAAAACCAGTGATATACAAATTATGATACCGCTTATAGTCCGTTGTTATCATCATTCGGCAATTCAAACAGATGCTCAATTCTTTATTTTATCAAAAGGTAATAATGCCGGTAAGCCGGGGTTTACACCCTGGACAAATAGTTTCATAGCTACTGCACCAAATGCAGAAATGAAAGATTTTTATTTCTGGATTACTTATGGTTTGTTCAAAGCGCAAAGTTTTAAAATATTTCATCGTGGTTCTGTTATTCCTTTTATCAATCTCCAGGAAACAAGAGATCTGATCATGCCGGCAGCAAATATTATTTACCCGCAATGGCAGGAGTTTAAAATCTTATTACAGCAGATGGAGTTATTAGAACGGCGCAAAAATAACCTGGCACAAATTCTTAAAACTACTGCCACATTACAAGAGTATCTTATCCGCAATTACTTCATTCAAAACGGCATTAAAACCTGATGCTGAAAATACATCAAACAGGTTTAGGGCTATCGGTGAATTGACAAGGAATGTTGAACCTTGCCGGGACCATCTTTGCAAGAAGGCGGAAATATGGCCAGGATAAATGAAGTAACAACTGCACAAGCATTTCGTTAATGGCAAGCATAAATGTCTGACCGTAATAGACGCCGTTTTGCCTAGGTGGTTTTTAGAAAGCAAAAATAACTACGGCGGGCAATCCCACAGAACCTGACAAAAAAAACAAAAAGACTACGGCATAAACACAGCCCCAACACACAGCCCTTTCATTTATTCCGTTTCCTTTTTGTTTTTTTTATCCGCCTTCGTTGAGAGAAGCTTCTAAAAATTCACATTATGCAAAAGCAGCTTCGCATCATTACCAGTAGGCATCTATCAGTGTGCCCATTCAGCAGCAGTATGTTTTCAGTGCCGCCAATTCAGCCTTCGTTCTTTAGCAGGCATTTTCGCAGGCGCCGGGTTTATTATCATCCATTGCATGGCACCGCAGTGTATCATGTTAAGTCTTGCGGCTGGTATATCTGGTGTTTCCCATCAGGTCGCCGTCAGTTTGCAGCATTGCCTTTTTAAGGGCTTCCCTACGGGGTATATCCTTCCGGGGGTATACCCTTCGTATTTTAATTCATTCGTCTCTATGAGGCTGTAGGGCATCAAAAAAGCCCCGGAAACCCGGGGCTCATTAACCCATCCGAAAATCACCACAAAAACCGGAAGATTACTTTTTTAAATGCTTCACTAAAGCTTTGAGAAATATGGTAGCACAAAAGCTGACGGTCGCTCCAACTGCGGCCAGTAGTACGGTTTTCATCACATCCTCACTATGGATATTGGCAAATATGGTGAGTAATGTTCCTCCGGCAGTACCGGCTTTCGTTGTGTTGTCAAAATAATGTGGGTCCATAAATTCTCTTTATATTTATTTTTTTACTCGGGCACTTTAGAATAGTGCGGGTCTCATTGAGGCTGTTAAAACATCCACTGCATCATGCCTGATATTTTTAAGGTTTAAGAAATTGATTTGTTACATCCGGCATTATTAACTCAAAACAGCGGTTAATAATCCAGTCAGAAGATCCCAGGACTGCATCATGTTATTTTTTAAAGGTTGAGTAATGATTGTTCAATATCCAAAGCACTCTTTACAAGAATGATTCGGAGAAAAGCTCCCACATCATGGCGGTACATTTTAAAGGTTATAGAAATTGATTCATTGCTACAGGCCTGTAGTATTTAATCCGGAGTTGCTTTTAAAAAGATCCCCCTCCAAATGGAAAGGGACCATAGGTGAAGCTTAAGCGCCATTCACTGTCACCAGGGATAGGGCATTGTATGCCCCGTTTTTCAAAGGATACTGGACGCCATTTATTTCCTGGTAAAACTCAATGCCCAATGCCAGGAACAGCGGGTTCGTACTGGCAGGTGTCACATTGTTCACCAGGTTTATAATAGCGGTCGCCACATTATCCAAAGGCAACTGAGCAGTCTCGTTGGTCGTTACTTCAAAAGTTTCATTCGTAAAATCAACGGCAGTGCCGGCAGTGATTATTTTAAAGTGGGTAGCACCACTTGGTGCGGCCACCATGTTAATGGGAATGAAGGAAGGAATATCTACCGTGAGCGTTCCCGCTACCCGGTCAATCGTACCCGTGTAATGTGCAAATAGGGTAGTGCCGAGTTTGCTGCCAAGGTTGAATTCAAACCCTATCAATAATTCAGTTTCACCATCAATAACATTTCGCTTTCCTCGGATGCTGGTCAGATCCGCTTGTAACACTTTTACCATTTCCCGGGTAAGCCTCCCCACCATGCGGGGATCGGCAATGTTTTGTAACAAGCCCCTGATGGAAGTACGGAGCATTTTGCCGGCCTTACCGGCCGCCCCGAATTCTTCGCCGTTCTCCCGGGTCCTTTGAAACTTCGGATCATTCGCAATGCGGTCTGCATCAACACCGCCTTTTTCACGTGCCAGGTACCCGTCCTGTGATTTGTAAAAGGTAATATCGCCGAGTGTCCCTTTTAATTTAATAATTCCTTTTTGCCTTGCCATTTTTCATATAATATTTAAAGATGAATGTTTCTGCAATTACAGATAGGCTTCTACGTTATACATGAAACTTTTTCTATTTTTGCAATTATCACCACAATAGTAAAATGAATAATTCACGCAAAAAGTCAGGCGTTCCATACGTGCAGGGTTATGCAGCAAACGATCCCAAATCGCATAGTCATTTATGCAAAAGACATCATGAATATTACCGGCCGTAAAGAACGGGCCGCCAGGAAATTGCTTGCACAAATCCGGAAGAAATACAATAAGAAGAAAGGGACATTTATATCAGTGCGGGAGTTCTGCAGCTTTACAGAACTTGATGAAACCATGGTGAAGGATTTCCTGGTTTAGCTGTAGCAAAGCTTGGGATCATTCCAGGCACAGGCATAGATGAGGTATGCACTAATTCATACTGTAATAAAAATAGTTAAATTAAAGGGGTATAAATCGAGAGTTGATAGAATGTAGGTATCTGGAAGGTAGTACAATAGCGGGTCTCAGTGTGATGTTCAATTCCCTGCAGCTCCACCTAACAAATCCTGAGATGCAATACAGATTGTCATTTCAGGATTTTTGTTTTTATGGGTAGCAAAAATGGGGGCAATTTTTAATATTTAATTGAAAGACGTAGATATAGATAGTTTTGCAGTTCCACCCATAAGTGGTATTTAACTTATCAGGGCTGTGTCTTTACGCAGCCCTCTTTTTATGGAGTATAAAAGCCAGCCGCTGGATCCCAATTTTCAAACGTTACAACAGGTCCTGACATTGAATTGTTGGATATAAACATCCTTGATTTTCTTCTAAAATGTTCAGGGGTAGTTGTTAGGTTTACATATATACGGAATTCATAGATCGATGCTGATCGGAGCCCTGAGAAGTCCAGGGCATTTTTGTTTAATTATCACAAGAGAAAACATAATCTATAACTTGCTTCAATGCCTGTTTAAAATGTATTTTTTTCATTCTGTTAGCAAAGCCCTTAATCTGGCTTTACTTAAAACCAATAATAATGTATAAACGAAGCTGAGAATTAGCTTTCAGGGGGCCTTCAAACATATCATCGGTACATGGAAAAGAAAACTTGTCTCTGTGGGCGGTTGCACTCATCATAACGCCGGTATAACTTTTCTCGAATGAATTAGCGGTACTACACGAAATAATTAAGACCGGATGCGGTAAAGTTGTTCCATCAGGCAATGGAATGGGGTCGTGTAGCCAAACTAAATCTCGCTGGGTATAAGGCATTTTAGTTTTGTAAAGAACCCATAGAAAATTTGCTTGCCATTTCTATCAACTCTTTGTCTCCTGGTGGCGGAGGAGAATCAGCAAAATTTAGCATTCTTAAATGAGCTTCAATATTGTAAAAGTTATTAAGGGTATTATTGCACAATTCTTTTGTGGTATTATTTTTAAAAAATTCTACCCTTTCAAATAGGGAGTAGAATTTTCTATACTTAGATAGGTTTTGTTCAGCAGTGTGATATGCAAGTCCTAAATCTTGCTTCTCAATGGTTTGATCATTGAGAACTTTCAACATTCCTTCACTAGTTAAATATAGACTGCTTAGTCGAAGATTTATTTTCCTAATAAAACCGGTTTTTAATTTCAATCTCCGAATAAATTTCACAATCCCAAATACAGATGGAACTGTAAGCATAAAAAAAGGGAAATAAGTTTTCGGAAAATTTTGATTGATATCGTAATTGATAAAGTTCATTTTATGTTAAGGGGGGCAACAGCTAAAACGTGAGAAGACAATATTAGAATAATATAATTAGCAAACGTTAGTAAGAAGCAAATATTTTACCAAATTTCACATTTTTAAAGACCTGCGAAAGTATTTTACTCGAAATGAGTATTTTTCGTTCCTAAACTCTTTTATTAACAGTCTTCAAATGTTAGTGCTCTCGTTCTCGTCCCCAGAGTCCAAGCTGTTTGTTGGTAAGTTTGCTTAACCAATTGTTATGCAATATAAAGCCACGGACAAGGTACTGACGCCAGAAAACAATTATTATTCCTCTGCAAAATTTTATATTAACGCTGTTGAGCGGTAGTTATTATTTTCTGTAAAGCAAGCCAGTCTATTGCACAACAGAAAAAATCACGTTTTTGATTTTGCCTTTTTCTTTCATCGATACTGTTAATACTTTAGTTAATAAAAGCCACACCGCTTTTCTTTTGCTGTTGGGTATGGTGTAAGGCACGGTGCCGGTAAAAATAATGACCAGTTTATTATTGATCTTGCTTCCTGTAAAACCATACATTTCTCCGCTGGTATTTGGATCATTGCTCACGTGTTCCCATTCTCCATAAATAATTTTATTTCCTTTAAGTTCGAATGAAATGGTTTCTGTTGATTTCTCATTTTTATTTTGATAACTGTATTCCTGCGCCACTACAAATGAAGACGACAACACCAGCAAAAAGGAAAGGATATATTTTGTTTGCATAAAAAAAATTATGAATTATGAATGATGATGTATGATTTAAATCTCGCAAACCGGTGCTTCAGCATTGTAGCAAATCAGCACATTGAATCCTCACATCTCCACATCTCACATTGTTTTCATTTGATCTTTTAACTCGAAAGAGATCAGCAACACTTGCTATCTTTTGTGGACTTCCAAAACTAAACGGCGTTGTATCATTTTGTTTGAATACCAACTTCGAAATTTTTTAGTTCGCCAGTAAAACTGTTGACTGGTAATATAACTTGCCAAAATTTTCTTTAATCCAACTAATACGACGGGAATAGTGTGCTGCATCCGCAAGGGTTAGGTACTGTATGATAAAACTTCCGTCATCTGCCGTAGTAACCATGTTTGGCCTGTCGGTATCTACCACAAAAAAATATTTTACCCTTCGCCTGAAACTATCCTGCGATCTGTCTGCTGTATCTTGCACAATTTTTTTGAATGTATTACTAACAGATCCCGGGGGGAAAACAAAAGCCAGGTAGTAAGTGTACACGGTAGTACGGGTGTATTGCCCACTACTGACGGTACTTTTTAAATGCCCCTGCCAAAATCCATAATTCACGGTTTCGTTTACATTTTTTTTCACAGTTCCTTCTGCAAAAAGCCAGCTTTTATCACCAAGAATTTTTAAAGCAGCCTGTGAATACTTTCCTGTGGAGTATATATTATTTTCAGCGTACAGCTTTTTAAAATTTTCTGTTTGGTTTGGTTTGCGAAGAATAAACAAATACACCAGGCCAAGTGTAATGGCTAATCCCATCCAGGCCCCATTGCTATAACTTAAAGCCATCATCAATACCCATGTTCCTGCACAAAGCCACAAAGAAAGTTTGGGAAATGATTTGTAACCATAGACATAGATCAACAGGAATTCGGTTGTGTAAACCAAGGCCATAAAAAGCATGCGGTAGAAGTTATCTGCCATTATTTAAATTATTTAGCGATGTACACATATTTATTAGTGAGGCTTTTTAATGCAGTTGAATCTGTAACCGGGTTATCCTTAAAATTTAACCAGTAAACCAGTGGGGAGTTTTGTAAGCCATCAAGACTTGCCAGTTGATTATGCTCAACAGACAAATGTTCCAGTTTGGGAAGATCTAAAACGGCAATGGTCTTTAAATCACAATTCTCCAGCGACAGCCAATTGAGGTTGCTAAGTTTAGATACAACAGCTATGTCAGTAACAGGCTTGTTCTTTACCTGCATTGCAATCACATTTCCTTTTTGTACACACAAAACAAATTCATCCGGGTTTTCATGCATCTCCCAGTAAGCGACCATTGCTACATTTTCCGTTTTTGTGTTAGTTTGATGAAGCAGGTTATCTACTACTGTTCGTTGATTGATTTCTATCTTACCTAGTTCATGATCAAATTGCCCCTTGCTTTCTTTTCCTTTTCCACCCGACAATACAAAGAAGAAAGCATAGACGCCAATTCCAAAAAGACTAAAGCCAATGCCAGCAAGGTTAAATATTCGTTGTTGTTTGAAAATGCCGGTAATGCCCCAATACAAAGCGAGCAGGTATCCTGCAAAAATGATTACCACTACTGCTATTAAAACCCAGTTGGGAACAGCACGCACATTGGCGCTGAATTTAGGGTCAACAATGAACATGAAATAGATGCAGATCGCAGCAGTGAGTAAGAAAGATAAAAGCAGACTTTTCATTTGTATGTAAGTTTTACCAAACAAAACTACGCTGACAAATGGCCCTCATTTTTGCCAAAACGTTTACGGTAGTAGTATTTCAGAAAGCGGCGGAAACAAACCTATAATTGGTGAAAGGTTATTTTTCTTCGAAATAGATGGCAGATGCATTGCATTGATTGCACTTCTTTTTATTGGCCATATCTTCCACAGTTATATTTTTAATTGGCTTGTCCTCATGATAGGCCGTGTTTTTATCGCGACTACATTGGAAGGCCGTATTTAATATCTCAAAGGTTTTGGGATCGGCGCCTTCAATCGTTCTTTCAAAAAAGAAAACATGTGCAGCATCTTTGCCATAAGGAGCAGCAAGTGGCTTGAATGTTTTAGGGTCCGCATTTTTAACCAGTCTTTCGCCATAATACACATGTTTGTTGCTAACGGCAAAGTACTCAGTAAGCACTTTAAAGCTGGCTGCGTCCGCATCCCATAAACTGTCATTTTGAAAATAAACCTGTTCATTGATGGCATAAAAATTAAAACGGAAATGTTTGAACGAGGTACTTTTTTCTAATGGTATTATTTTACCGAATACAGAAACCGCATTTGCTGTGCGAACAATACGGCTGCTGTCGAAACTTTCAAACACAGATGGATCGTTATCCACTACGGTGGTATGCTTGTAAATATGGTTTTTATCAGCAGAAAAAACATCTGCTTTTACATTGAATGAAGCAGGGTCTGCACCAGGGATAACTTCCGCTTTATAATAACATTGATTTTTATCTTTTGAAAAATTAAGGTTGATATAAGTGAAGCTTTTGCCATCACTACCCTGGATCATGCTTCCTGAATAGAATACATAATTCTTATCTGTAGCAAACCCGGTGTTGGATTGGTCGTTTGATTTATCAACAACTTTAAATGTTTTTGCATCAGCATTTTCTACTTCAAAACTGCCGGCGGGGAAAGCATTTTTATATAATACTTTATTGCCCCTTATATTGTAACCAGGATGGAGCAGTAAATTTCCGCAACCGAAGAGAAATTTGATAACGCCAACTAATAGTGCAAACATGATCCATCTTTTTAATTTAAAATTCGGCATAGCAGGTAGTAAGTTTGATCAGCTTCTTGAAAAAACAGATTTTGGACAACCAAAATTATCTTCAATATAATTATCTGTGTCATCGGAATGTGCAATGAACCCGCTTAATTGCGCCAGTATCTTTGTTTTATTGGGGCCATAAATATCTGCAACTGCAAAGCGATAAGACAGGTAAATATCATTCTGGTAAATACCAAAGCGGTAGGGTGCCGAAGCATTGGAAGCAAGATACCTGTACAACTGCTCGAGTTTATTTCCTCCCAGGCTATTTAACGGCGAGGTGGCGTACACATAACTTTCTTTATAAGAAAAGATCCTGATCAAAGAACTTCCATTATAGAATTCCCAGAAAAGTTTACCACTGCGTGCCAGTACAGGATGTATACCGGCATCTGAAATGGCCTGTTCAATCACAGGGGCAAAACGTTCAGCTTCTCTTTGTTTAAAATAATTTGTATTGATAGAAGCGCCGCACGACGGACAATAAGCAGCTTCCTGTATCAATAAATTTCCACACGATTCACAGGCAATACTAAAAACCTGGTCAGCACTGTCTGTTAATTTATTCAATACCGAAACCAATACAAAATAAGGAATACCAAAGCCTGTGCTATTGGCTTCAACAAGTTTGGAAGAAGCAATGGCAATAAGCTCTCCATTGTTTGTAACTATAGGCCCGCCGCTGTTACCGGGATTGATGGCAGCATCTGTTTGTATGAATGTTTTGTTGTTTAAAATGCGGGCATTGTTTGAAATGATACCTTCTGTAACACTGAACGGGCCGTATGGAAAACCAAGTACCGTTACTTTTTCTGCATCGTTTGCTTGTAGCGTCGTGTTTAATTTTATGGAAGCCGTTTTAGGAGCATCAGCACAACGAAGGATGGCAATATCATTTACGGGATCGATCAAAATAACTTTTGCATTGTAACGGTATTTTGATTGATTTTCCAAAGCTACTTCATGGCAACCTTGCACTACATGATAATTTGTTGCAAAGCAATCATGCTCATTTAAATAAAAAGCTGTGCCGGTTCCGCCTGCTGTGTACACTTTATGTACCGCATTTTTTATATTGAGTAATACTGAATTTTCCATGATTTGAGTTTTTGATGTTTTTGATACTTGATGATGGATACTTGATACTGGATGCTTGATGGTTGATACTTGATGCTGGATACTTGATGCTTGATATTTGATACCTGGTGCTGGATGTAATAGCCTTTCGATGTGTGGATCCAGTATCCAGTATCCAGTACCCAGTATCCAACATCTCTTAATTAAACCAATCTGCAAACAAGCTTTTCTTTTTTTCTTTTTTATCCGGTGCAGGAGCTATGAATAAGTCCCTGGGGTTATTATAAAATTCATTTAGTTGATCATACAATTTTTTGGTAGCATCTGCAAGCGAAAGACCGGTGCTTCCGGAAAGTATAAATTCCAGTTGCTGCCATTGTGCTTCATTGAACCTGTAATTATATAACAGCCTGTAAATTCCTTTTTGTAAACTTAGGTAAGCACTGATGATCTCGTTCTTTGGTAAATAAGCAGCAGCATCCGACAGGTAGGGTTTGAGAGAAGCCTGTACGCTTGCAGCCGAACCGGTAACTTTTGCCGGAATAAAAATTGATATATCGTACAACTGCGTGAAGAAAGCACTCTGTGGAATATTATCCAATGCATGCAGGCAAGTAATGCCATCATTTACGAGGTCGTTGATATCTCTTTTTTCATACAGGTTATTAATGGCTGATTCGATGCTGTTTTTTATAGATCCCTGTGGCGCACATATATGATCAAGCTTCGTTAACGTACAATAGATCACGTCCCAGGCAACATACGGATAACCTTTGTGTTTCCAGTAAACGATCCAGTCCTTTGCTTCCAGCAAACATAGTTTATACCATTGCCACGATAGCTCTTTACGTTCCTGCGAAAATTCTGTTACGATTGGTTTGTAAACCCATGAAGCTCCATGCATCACTACAAAGTCATCGTCATATTTATCGGCTGTCCAGCAGATCTCATGAAGTATATCATATATTTTCCAGGGCTCACATTCTTCCAACGGACAACTGAATAAAAAACTAAGTGTGTCTTCTTTGCATTCAATTTTTGCCATCGACAATGCATTGAAATTGATCTCGCAGATCTTGCGGAGTATGATAAGCTTTTGTGCATTAGCAATATCTACAAACGGAGCAAGTATTCTTAATGCTCCATCAAATACCGTAATAAACATTTGCATAGAACCATGCGCTACATTTACACCCGCTTCAGGATCTTTCATGAATTTTTGGCCGATGGCCTCATCAATATAACTAAGTGTGCTGGCTACTGCTGCCAGGTACTGCCCTTGTTTATATTGTTCTTCTCCGGTTTGCCAACTGGCTTTTCCAAAGCTCAGGTCTTTTCTTATTTGCTGGCTTGGCGTGTAGGAAAAAGGAATATCTACCATAAGTGTTTATTTAATATTTATGCTAAAAAATACAGTTGATCCGGTTATATAAGCTAAACTATACCCGGTACGTTTGAAGATATGAATGGTAGCAAAAGACCGCAGTAAAAAATCCGCAACGTCATTTATGCGCAGGAAATATTTTGCTCAAGATCTTAAATCGCTATCCAGGCTAAAACTTAACATCATGCCCAACCAACTTAGCCGACTCGTCATAATTCTTTTGAAAAAAAGTTATTTTCTCCATCGCTTTTGCCCTGGCTCTTTCTGTCTCAACATATATATCATAATAATTTCCTTTTCCTGCGGAACCTGTTGCGGTAATATTGTATGAAGCACTATCTCTTATCACAGTGTAATTACCAATATCACCAAGTTTTGCATTTGTTTTTTCCAAAAAGCCGATCCAGTCATCTTTTGGCGTTATTTTCAAAGCGTCTTCACTCAAAAATGCTATGGCGGTATTATAATCATGCTTTTTAACCGCTGCTATGTATTCACGGGCTATTTTCTCCCCTGCATCCATCGCTTTTCCGTAAGCAACATCGTGTTGTTTGAATACATACCTGTAAACTTTCATGCTGCCATCTTTTTCCTTTACAAGAAAAATGGAATCTTTTGATTTGCCATACTGGCAATCCACATCATAGCTTAGTACTACTGTGGTACCGGCGTTGGTAGAAGTTTCAATGTTGAACCCGCTTGTTTTGGTATAAGATTTTATGGCGCCTATCAGGGCAGCATTTTTTTCAAAAAGTTTTATCCAGTCTTCCTTTGTGCTTTTTGAGAATGCTTTGTCGCTGCATGCGTTCAGGGCAGCATTATAATCTTTGTTTTGAAGTCCCTTGTAAAAAGCAGTTGCAGATTCCTCTGCTTTTGAATTTAGTTTGCCTGCATCGCATGAAGTTAATAACATGGCTAAGCAAAAAGCAGGTAGTGTCATGTAAAATAATTTCGTTTTCATTTTTTCATTTTTAATTATATCTCAAAACTAATTGGAGTGCGGTGCGATATTTTTTGAAAACTATTTCCGGCGGGCTTTAAGATATATCCGGTAGAAATACTGTAGAATTGTTATGCGATGTTAAAAGAATATGCTGTTTTAATCATGCACAAAAAGAGATAGCAGGCCAGGATGTTTTAATGTTATTCATAAAATAAATAAGGGCGCAACAGCGCCCTTATTTATATCTTTTTACCAGCCTACTATCCAGCCGAGCAGGAAAATAAGAATGGTCATCAGTAATAGTATCCACCAGTCTTTGTAAACTTGTTTTGCTATTCTCATGCTGATAGGTTTAAAGTTAAAAAAGATAAGGGTTGCAATTATTCAACAGTGACCTCTGTTCTTCCAAGATAATTGCTGTTACTTTCATCACGATTGATGCTGGTATCATAATTATCCCTTTCAAATAAATATACCCGGTATTTACCCGGTGTTGTAAAAGCACACACACCATCATTAGTGCCAAGGTACCTGAATGGTTTGCCCTGTGTTCCCTGCATTAAATGCGTAACATAATCTTCATTGCCATCGGCATTTATCTTTACCACGTTCCAGGTTAATACTGTTCCCTGTATCCTGTCTTTTGCTTTGTATAAAAAATTCATGCATTCACCTGCTTTTACTTTTGCGGTTGCGCCAACAGCATTCCAGTTATCATCAACAGATTTACATACAACCAATGTTGAATTATGCTTATAATCAGGTTTTACAATTGCAGGCACTGTAAAGGTTACTTTGCTGTATATGTCATCCGGTTTATCCTGGTCACGTACATAAATGTTGTACGTTCCTTCGGTAAATTCTGAAAATAAAAATTGCCAGCCATTTTTTGTTGGGATATACATTTCATTTTTGTAACTAAGTGATTCCTGCCCGTCTTTCACCTGCATCACTTTTATGTCTAAGCGATACTTTGCTTTAATCGCTTTATAATTCAGTATATCTACTTTCCAGTAAACCCAGGCGCCACCGAATTCTTTTTGGGTGATGACTGATGCAGGAGTGCCCATTTCGTGCCCCATGGTATTGGTATACTTATTAGGCGAAACTTTTGCGTTGTATGTAGTTACTTTGATAGCTTGTGCATTACAGAAAAAAACAGTAATTGCGATTAATAACGTAAGTGATATGTGTTTCATAATTTATAATTTTTATCAAAAGTAAATTTGTGAGCATCCGATTTTAACCAGAAGCCATTACTGGCGGTTGTTATCCTATAAATGGCGAAAATGAGAATAGTAAATGAAGAAGGAGGTAATGTGAGGATGTGATTTGTAGCGCATTTGTGGTTGGTTCTTTCTTTACTGGAGATAGCGTTTCTAGAAGGGTTTTAAAATATTAATGCCGTAGTAACAAGAGAACACGGGCCAGAGTCCTGCGCCTGACTGTGGTTACCTGGATTTCTACTTTCCTAATGATTTATAGTATTTCTCATACTCCTTATAAAAAGCAAAAAGGTTTACCTAATTTTATTAAATGGGTTAATGGTCCCCGATCCAAAATTTTAAACTGTTAGACGATTAGCAAAATAATACCATTACATTCCTCGCATCTTTATACTTAGTTGCCACTAACGGTGCACAAATAGTAGCGTGAATCCAGCTTTTATCTGCTTATGCTGACACCCTTATCCTGAAGTCGTTTAAGGCAAATGATAACTTTCGCCAACCGGTTGATGCAATAAGCTATATCCTGATGTGTAAAATTGGTTAGCATTATACATCCGCGGAACTTGAGTAGCTCGATCGTAGACAAAAGAAATGAATTGAAGAAAACACATAAAAAATCTATTTGTAAATTAGGGGATGCAAAAACGTTTACCTCTTGCCATTTCTATTCTTTTCACTTTTTTATACGGCCCCGTTTGCTAGGGCCAGCAGAGTTTGGAAGACAGCCTGAATAAAGTAATTGTCCTGGGTAAAAATGACGTAGCTACGGCCGGCGCCTACAACGGATTGGCCTACGAATATTCCCGGAAAGATGTGGTGAAATCGAAGGCATATCTTACTTCGGCGATAGCTATCGGAAAAATCATAAAGGACTATAAAAAGCTGAGCAGTTCTTATTCCGGTCTGTAACCTCTCATCTCACCCTATTTCGCTATTGGTTTCCTCTTATTAATTTTCTAATTTGGCTTAAATAAAAATAACAAAATGAGAAAGCTATTTATCCTTTTACTACTGGTAATAGCGGGCTATTTATCAAAAGCACAAAGTGTTGGCATTGGTACTACCACACCCAATAGTAATGCTGCGTTAGAGATCCGGAGCAACAACAAAGGATTGCTGATGCCACGGTTAAGCAGTGCTGCCAAAACTTCGATGACAAATGTACCCAAGGGAATGATGGTGTATGATAGCACCTATTCAGCATTTTATTATCATGATGGTGGTAAGTGGCGTTCCATCAGCGAACACAATACCGATAGCCTGTTATTGTCGGACGCCATCAATACTCCGGCCGTTACAGCTAATATCAGCGGCGGCAATGTTGTCACTACAGCAATCAGTGGTATTCTCTATGATGATGGAGGTCCTGCCGCAAATTACAGTAACAATGTTTTTCAAACGTATGGTGTTTCATCCGCCAGCAACGACAGTATTGTTGGTTACAAAGTGATAGTAGAACAGATGAATCTTGCTGCTGGTGATACACTGGCTATTTATGTATTAGACGACCCGGGCCATGCCGTATATTTTACAGGTAATAAAACCGGCACCTATACTTTTGCCGCAAGCAGTGATCTTGGGTTTGTATTTTTATCTAATGCCAGCGGCAATGCACCGGGGTTTAAAATACGTTGGGGGATAATTACAACCAGTGCTACGGTAACTGACCAGGCTCCTTTTTATGGCTGGTATTTTAATGAAAAGAAAATAGCAGTAAGGGGCGGTATAAGCCCGGTAGGATACTGGATATCTGATAGCATCGGAAGGCTTTCGTTTGCCTATGGAAATAACGCCAAGGCAAAAGGATTAAATGCGATTGCGTTGGGAAGCCAGGTTTCAGCCTCGGGAGATTTCGCGGCTGCAATAGGTTTTGGATCGACAGCATCGGGCAGCAACTCAACGGCAATTGGATATATTGCAACCGCATCAGGTAACTATGCCACGGCTCTCGGTAGATATGCCACAGCATCCGGCCAGGAATCTTTTGCAACAGGCGCTTCAACAAAGGCGATAGGATTATCTTCTACAGCAACAGGATCACAAACGACCGCCTCTGGCAATTATTCAACTGCCATGGGATCACAAACCACCGCATCCGGTATCAATTCAATGGCAGCGGGTTTGGAAACAACTGCATCGAATGATTATGCAATCGCAATGGGTAATAAGACGGTTGCCTCGGGTAACAGCTCAACTGCAATGGGTCTTTCAACAACGGCCTCTGGAGAAAACTCGACTTCGATGGGTAACTCAACAACCGCCTTGGGAGGATCATCAGTAGCGATGGGAAATCAAACTCTTGCAAAATCTTACGGTTCGTTAGCGATCGGCAGGTTTAATGACGATTTCGGTGTTTCGGCCGGCTTTTGGGCATCGGGTGATCCGCTATTTATGATTGGTAATGGCAGTTCAAATGCTAATCGTAACAATGCCCTGGTTGTTTTGAAAAATGGCAACCTCGGTTTTGGTGTTAATACACCGCTTGCAAAAATGCATATAGCCGGCAATATGATCATGGATTTTCTCTCGAACACTACGTTACAGATGAAGGCAGATGGAGTTGATAAAGCGTTTGTACAATTAAGTGGCGATAATCTCCGCCTCGGTACCTACTCTGCTAATAATACTGCCACCGTGATATTTCGTTTGAACGGCGCTGATAGGTTCACCATTAATCCAAACGGAAATGCTACGATATCGGGTACCCTTACCCAAAACAGCGATGCAAGATTTAAAAGGGACATTGCGAAAATTGAAAATGCACTGGACAAAGTAATGCTGCTGAATGGCTACCAGTATCACTGGCAAAATGAATTAAGAAAAGACACCAGTCTCCAGATTGGTTTAATAGCGCAAAATGTGGAATCGGTATTGCCGCAATTGGTAGTAACAGATACTGAAGGACAGAAGTCGGTTGCTTACCAAAATATGGTACCCGTATTAATTGAAGCCATCAAGGAGCAACAGGCATTAATAGTTGAAATGAAAAAGGAAATTGAGACACTGAAACAAAAGCGGGCGGAGAAATAATGTATTCCAATCGTTGCCGATAGTGGGCAGGCGTGATAAAGTTTTACGTTCTGCTATTCGGGATTGAGTTTCTTATAAACAGCAGGATAAATACTTTGTCAATGAAAATTATTTCCGGCTGTTCTAATTGGCTTAAAGCCTGCAACATTCAGATTGACTTTAGCAATGTCTCTCAATTGAATTAGAATTACACCATTCTTTCCATTCGGTCCAAATGTCTCTGAACTTTTAGGTTCCTCCAATAAAGTGATACTCTCAATTTTATCAGAAACTAATATTTCATTAACGAAGTCTACAACATCAGAACCACTAATAATATCAAGCTTGTATTGATAGCCTATGTTTATAAAGAATAAGGGGGAGTAAGAGTTTAAATTTTTATATCCACCTGGGGTATTTATTACATCCGGCTTCTTAAATTTTGATGTGTCGGATATGATTTTCTTTCTTATGCTGTCAACGAATTGAGAAACTGATTTAACAGGAATGAATTTTACGGTCGTATCTTCTTCAGGCGCACTTTGACTAAATGAATTGGTGGTAAATAAGGCAAGGATAATTATTAACAGTATACGCATGCTATTTAATGGATTTGTTCAACGTTTTAAGAAATTTAATCAGTAGCGGCATTCCCTGGTACTTAGCCACGCTAATGCAATAAAGTTGAATAAAGATATTCTGTTTTACACCATTGCTGGTATGGAGCATAGCTTGTTGTTAACGTACCAACGATTGAAAATTAAAATATCAGTTGTTTGTAATCCGGGCTCATATCTGCGCATCATACCAACAACGGCGTGGGCCAAACAATTATCTGTTGTTGGACAACAAAAAAGTGACAACAAATCAATGCTGCCACTCTATTCATTTGTGGAGGATATTATTGTGCTATTCTGCTATTTGCCGTCGAATTTTGTTTTACTAATGACTCTCCGCATATCGGACATTTGCTTGTTTCGTTACTTGCTACCTCCGGATGCATTGAGCAAGTATAAACCTTTACACCTTGTTTAGAACCTCTTCGGTCAATAACTAATTTTGAACTGCATTTAGCACAGATGCCTTCATGCGTATTTACAACTTCCTTATGCATTGGGCAAGTATAAGTATTTGTAACCTGCTGTTTCATTTGTTCCTTTTTAGACAAGGATAAATCCATACCACATTTGGAACATTTACCGGGCTTGTTGCTAACCATATCAGGATGCATGGGGCAACTGTAATTTGACTGTATCGTAGTAGTTGTTGTTGCTGTTTCTGCGGCTTTGGCTTTCTGGGCAAAAGTGGTAAATGTTGCAAAGGATGCGATTAGGACTATTAATAATTTTTTCATGTGCTATTTTTTTGTGATTATTGATTAACAAAAGTAATGTGTCAGGAATCCTTCAACTATGACTATAAGCATTATAAAGAATGATTCGCATCATGCGCAGGAGGTACTCCTGTGTCACATTGTTACAACATGAAAACCATCCGGTGTTAATAGATACCACAACCATGAACAATCAAAAGGTAGCGTATATACATTGTAACCCTGTGACTGCTGAATTTGTTGCAGAACCATGGCACTGGATATACGGTGGTGCAGCAGATTATATACCGGTAAGAAAGGCTTGCTGGAGATAGCGTTTTTAGAAGGTTTTTAAAATATTAAAGCAGTAGTAACAAGGGGACACAGGACGGAATCCTGCGCCTGATGGGTGTAAGAGATGCAAGAAGTGGATTTCAACAAAACAACAAGTAATCCTGGAACACGCAACCCTAGCTTTGCTTAAGCTCGTTAGGAGACGTCGCTAGGAAGGAAGTAGTGAAGGCTATGAACCACGCCTTAACAAAATAAAGGAGAACCAAAGTAAAATTTAATGGTGTTCGATATGGCCGGGATTAAAGATCCTACCA
>JBDSAP010000433.1:0-8718 GCA_039922055.1 Ferruginibacter sp. | reverse complement strand
TCCCGTGGGGAAAACTGATACTACCCTTCCTTTTTTTAAGCAATATTTTGGCGGAGGAGCCAATAGTATGCGTGGGTGGCCCATCCGTGGAATTGGCCCAGGCGCCAAGCCGCTGGCGCCATATAATTCATTTGCATTGAACGACCGGACGGGTGATGTAAGATTCGAGATCAATGGAGAATACAGGTATGATATTGCACAGATCATTCCCAACTCACTTGCGCTAAAAGGAGCATTGTTTATTGATGCAGGAAACGTTTGGAACTTTCGGAATACACTCCCTGGCGGTGGCAACGACAGTCTTCAGTTTAAGTTAAAAGATGTTTACAAACAGCTAGGAGTAGATATAGGTACGGGCTTCCGTTTCGACTTTAATTATTTCCTTATCCGCTTCGATCTCGGTTTTCGTTTCAAGCGACCCGATATTCAAGAGAATAATGGCTGGCAGATACCCAACATCACTTATAACAATTTATTCAGAAAAGGAGAACCGGTACCAGACCCTGCACATCCCGGTGAGACGATCAGTGACAATCGCTATCGTATCTGGCGCTATCAAAATTTCAATTTCACAATCGGCCTAAGCTATCCGTTTTAATATCATAGTGGCGTAAAAAGTGGAATATTTATTAGAAGCCAAATAAGAATTTTGTAACAGACAGTAGTATTTCATGGCATCATCGTTGTGTCACTCACTTGTACGCCATACCAATAGGCAACAAGATCCTTACAAACATAAGCCTAATCAAATCGGAAAAACATCAGACATCAGACATCATAAATCAGACATCACTCACTTGTACGCCATACCAATAGGCAACAAGATCCTTACAAACATAAGCCTAATCAAATCGGAAAAACATCAGACATCAGACATCATAAATCAGACATCATACATCATACATCAGACATTCCTTTCAAACTCCTCCATCGTCATAGCCTGTTCTGCTGTGAATTCTCCAATGCTTGTTCTGCGCAAACTGCTGAGGTAAGCGCCGCATCCAAGTGCCGCACCAAAATCATTTGCCACACTTCGAATGTAGGTTCCCGTTGAGCAAACTATTCTAAAGCTTATCACAGGCAGGTCAATATGTACTATCTCAAATTCATGAATGGTTACTTTCCTCGTTTCCATTTTTACATCTTCTCCCCTTCTTGCCAATTCATACATGGCCACACCATCTTTTTTTATTGCTGAAAATATCGGCGGACACTGGTCTATCTCACCAGTAAATTGAGCAGTGGCTGCATGAATCATTTCATGCGTAACAAATGAATAATCTTTTGGCTGTTCAGGCAGGCTTTCAAGATCGTAGGTTGGCGTAATAGCGCCAATCGTAAAATGCCCGGTATATTCTTTTTGCATCGCCATGTATTCATTGATCTTCTTGGTGAATTTACCGGTGCATACAATTAATAACCCGGTGGCTAGGGGATCGAGTGTGCCTGCATGCCCAATCTTTTTTATCTGTAACAGGCTCCGCAGTTTGCGCACCACATCAAAGGAAGTCCAGTGCAGTGGCTTATCTATCAGCAACACTTTACCTTCCGCATAAGGAAGTTGAATGGCAGGATCAATGGGAATTCTTTCTTTACGCACGGGCCTTTCAGGCTGCTCTCCTGCTTCTGCTAATTTGTTTGTATATCTTACGCGGTAAGTTTGTTTGCGGGCCATTTTTTGATGTCTGATGTATGATGTCTGATGTATGATGTGGTTCTATGCTGATGAATATACACTGTTTCGTAACTCGTGCCTCATCATAAATTAAATCGCTTGCCTTGCTTTTAATTCCAGGTACTTATTGATGGCATTTACGGTTAAATGTTCCGGTGGTGTTAATATGGATAATATGCCGTGTTTTAATAATTCTTTTACGATCAGCCTTTTTTCATAGGCGAATTTTTCTGCTATTGTTTTTACGTATACTTCTTCCAGGTTGGCGGCTTCCATGGAGGATAGTTGTTTTAGTTCTGTGTTCTCAAAAAATACGATCATCAGCAAATGATGTTTTGCAATGGATCGCAAAAAATTCAACTGCCTTTTCAATCCGGACAGTGATTCAAAATTGGTAAATAAAATAAGCAGGCTCCGTTGTTTTACCCTGGCCCTTAATTGCAGGTATAGCATTTCATAATCACTTTCAAGGAAAGATGTTTCCTGGTTGTATAACAGTTGTAAAATGTTAGCCTGCTGTATTGGCTTTCGGTCTGCCGCCAACATGGTGCCCATCTTATTATCAAAAGTTATCAGTCCTACCCGATCCTGTTTTTGCAGGCATACATTACTCAGCACCAATGTACTGTTAATGGCATAATCCAGCAGGCTCAATTCACCGAATGGCATTTTCATCAACCGCCCTTTATCAATGATGCAATATACCTGCTGACTTTTTTCATCGGTATAATTGTTCACCATCAGGGAGGTTTTTCGGGCAGTCGCCTTCCAGTTGATGGTCCTTATATCATCGCCCCTTACATATTCCTTTATCTGCTCAAACTCCATGCTATGGCCGATCTTGCGCATCCGCTTGTTGCCATGCTCCGACTGAATAGTAGTTTGTGACAATAGCTCATACTTACGCAACTGCATAAAAGACGGGAACACGGGAACGGTAGCGCCTGCGGCTACATTATGCCTGCGTAATACAAGACCAAGCATAGAACGTACATACAAAATGATGTTTCCAAAATCATATTCGCCTCTTTCCGTGGGCCGTAAAGTATAGACAATATTCTTTTGCTGCCTTGCCTTAAATGGCTGCTTCATTATCCAGTCACGTTTTTGAAATTGTACAGGCAATTCGTCTATAATATCTATTCTCACTTCAAAACGCATGGTGTTAGTCACCTGCAAAGTCACCTTATTTTCATCCCCATTACTAAGCCGTTCGGCTGTAATTCTTTTAGCAAGGGGAGCAGCGCTTAATACAAAGAGAAATAAATAATCAATGGCCAGCAATGTCAATAAAAGATACCATGCAACTTTAGGAATAATAAATAAAGCGGGAACAAAAAATGAGAGCACAAAGAATACAACGCAAATACTTATTGCCAGGTAAACCCTGGTTGTCAGGTATAAATTGCCGATATATTTTTTTAGGAATGACATAAAAATCGCCCCCCTAAATCCCCCTGAAGGGGGACTTTGAGTAGCTTTTTATTGCAAAGATTTGTTGAATGTTTATTGATCTCAATGTTCGTTATTATTAGGCTATTCAAATTATAGCAGAAGTTGCCTTAAAGTCCCCCTTCGGGGGATTTAGGGGGCCTTTATCTCGGCACCTCTATTGCCTTTAAAATACTATCAATAAGATCGTCTGCCGTTAACCCTTCCATTTCTTTCTCAGGTGTTAAGATAATGCGGTGCCGCAATACAGGTGAAGCCATTTCCTTAATATCCTCCGGTGTTACGAAGTCTCTTCCCCTGATGGCAGCACTTGCTTTTGCTGCCCTTAATATTGCAAGTGAGGCCCTGGGAGATGCACCGAGGTACAGCGCAGGATTGTTCCTGGTTTCATGAACGATGCGTGCAATAAATTCAACGAGCCTTGGCTCCACAATTACGGCATGAATAGTATCCCTGAATTGCTGTATGGCGAGTGGAGAAATTATTTTTGATACCGCCGTCAGCAATTGACTTTGTGTGCGTCCCTGCTGATTATTTAATATCCCAATTTCATCTTGCAGCGTGGGATATTGTACATCAATCTTAAAAATAAAACGGTCCAGTTGGGCTTCTGGCAATCTATATGTGCCCTCCTGCTCTACCGGGTTTTGCGTTGCTAAAATGATAAACGGAAAACGCATTTCATGGGTGAAGCCGTCTACAGTTACCTGCCGCTCTTCCATCACTTCAAACAATGCAGCCTGCGTTTTTGCCGGCGCCCTGTTGATCTCATCTATTAATACAATATTGCTGAAAACAGGACCGGGCTTGAAATAAAAATCTCCTTCCCTGGGATTGAACACAGAAGTTCCCACCACATCACTTGGCATGAGATCCGGTGTAAATTGAATCCTTGAAAAATCAACATCGATTACTTTCGCAACCAATTTTGCAGTTAAGGTTTTTGCCACGCCCGGCACGCCTTCGATCAGGATATGCCCATCGCAGAGCAGGCCTATCATCAGCAGGTCAAGCATTTTATGCTGGCCCACAATCACCTTCCCTATTTCGCTCCGAATGCTCTCCATACTTTCGTTCAGTCCGGAAAGGTCAATGCGTTGCTGAAAAATGCTTTCTTCCATTATGTTTTATTTTTATAAAAATTTTCTATCTGGCTGTTCAATGTCAACACTTCATTATCGCTGACTACTTCCGATTGCTGTATCGAATGTATCCTTTGAAACAATTTCTCTACTCCTTCTTTTGACGTGTTTGCCTTGCGGCTAAGGGTAGCTATAAATTCTTCATTTACCTGGCTGGTATTCAAATAATATTGGTTGCGGATATTCTCCAGGAAATAGGTGATCAGTTTATCTGCAATATTACGGTTATCTTTTTTTTGCAGGTACAGCCGGCCGATGGTTTCTGTAAATGCTACGGTTGTATTGTTGTTAGGCTCAATAGTTTCTACAATGCGCTGCCTTCGTTTTCCGCCAAATAAAACATACAGGGCTAATAATAGTAATAGCAACCAAAACGCCCAGGCCATTGCCGGATATTGAAGCAGCACCGAAAAACTTGATTTGTTTCCACCATCGTTCGGCGGGTAATTTCTTTTGTTGTAATAGTCATCCCAATAGACATGTTCCGGCTCCGCAGTTGTTAAAGAAAAAAGCTGGCTGAAATATTTGTAATTATCTTTTTGCAATAAAAAATAATTACTTAATGCCCTTGGCTCAGCATGAAGATAAAAGCGCCCCTTGCCATAAAATACTACAATAAAATTCGATCCAAATTTATTATGACCAAGCGCTACGCTTTGCTCTTTATCAAACCTTGTAAAATGACTATAAAAAGGAATATAATAATATTGATAAGGAGTAGAATCTTTGAATATGGATGGCGCCAAAAGCACTGAAGTATATTTCATATCCGGTAAAAACTGGTCGTACATATACTTGTTAACAGAACATCCCAATGTATCCAATAGTTTCTTATCGATGCGATCGCTTGAGATGAAAAGTGTATTTCCGCTATGTACAAAAGCTAGCATTGCAGCCAGCTCCGGCCTTGTTAAGAAAAGATTTTTACTAACATTAATATAGATGGCCGCGGTGTCATTGATCTCCCGCCAGGTAGTCTCAAAATTTGTCCTGATGTCGCGAAGGGTGTTGTGATAATACATTTGCTCCAACTGCTGATGCAACACAAATGAGCCAAAAGGATTTTTATCTTTTTTTGAAAATGTTTCATCCAGCGGTGGCAGTTCTACTCCCTTTTTACACGAGGGTAAAAATGTGCCAAATAGTAAAATACAGCCAATATATAAAACGATCTTCTTCACTACTATAATAAGTTATTTAGCTGTTTAAATTTATTTTGAATCGCACCAAAAGTTTGTTCATCAATTTCAAATTCTCCGTACCAGGCATATTCATAATGCAGCGTTATTGCGGCAAAATCTTTTTTGTATGATTTACCAGAGAGTTCTGTCACATACTCATAATTGGTTTTGTCGGGGGTAAATTCTATAATACCTTTCTGGGTAAGTTTTTGCAACAACTGCAAATAATGATAGCGTATGGCTAACCTGTAATTTTTATTACCAAGCGCCTGTGCAATTAACTTCGAAAAATCTGTTTCGGCTGATAAGGCTTCTCTCTCATCTACCGTTTCCAAAACCTTTGCTTTAGCATAAGATCGTTGAAAAAATCCCTGCGTAAAAAAGAGCTTATACAATATGAAGATGATGAACACACCTGCAAGCAACCAGAAAAAATATTGAGTGAGGGCCGAACCGAAAAAATTCGACAGCCATGAGCCGCTGCTTTTAGCCTCCGATTCTTCCACCTTCCGGCCCTTTTGATACTGGTACAGGAGAGAGTCCAGGTTCTTTGCATAAGCTAATGCCTTCAACTTTTTTAGCGCTTCTACAGAATCTCTTTCAAGTGTGAGTTGGTTGTATCGCAGGCTTGTATCAGCATAAACTATTGCAGCAGTTTCCACGGCTTCATCGCCGGAGTTATCCGCCACCACTACATTTGTTTCTACCGAATCGGCATCAACAATAGATGTGTCTTTGTACACATAGCGGTTATCCTGTGCGGTTGCATTTACAACAAAAAGCAGGCTTAGCAATATTAATATGACGGATCTGTAAAAACTCATGTTGATCTGGCGGGTAATTTTAAAATACCATCCTTTTGGATGCAGTAGCCTTTTTTATGTAACCGGATAGGGTAAATAACAAAATACCAAACAATAAATGATAGTGAAAGGGCCAGTATAATTACGCTTCCCCAAATTGGCAATCCTTCATTGCGTTCCTTATCAAAAGTATTACTCATCAGGTGCGTAACGTAGCTTTCAAAAAAAGATGCCAGGATAAAGATTGGCACAAGGATGATCATAATTTTTAACGCATCCTTTATTCCGCGTTTAAAGGAAAGCATTCTTGAATAAGTACCCGGAAAAAGAATGCCCTGCGTTATTACAAAGCCTGCAGTAGCTGCAATTACCAGGGATAATATTTCCAGCGTGCCATGCACCCATATTACTAATATGGACTGAATGCCTAAACCTTTTGCGAAAAACATATATTGAAAACATCCAAGCATCAGCCCATTTTGCCACATTGCCCACAACGTACCAAAGCCTACCAGTATACCACCCATTACCATCAGCAATGAAACAAAAGTATTGTTCATGGCAATTCGCACAAACATGGTAAAAGGGTTTTCACTTTTGTACACGCCAAACGGATCGCCTTTCGAAATATTATCTTCGGTCATATTTACATATTGGTCGCCCAACACACCACGTATAAAGCTTTCATCCTTGATAGAACTGAAGACACCGATTGCAACGAAAAGGGAAAATAACAAAAATGCAAACAGCAGCACCCGGTGATACTTTTTGAAGAGTAACGGCAACTCATATTTCCAGAAAGTAAAAATGCGGGTATATTTCTCTTTTTTATTCTTATAAATATTTTGATAAATATCTGCGGCAATTCCATTGATCCACCTCGTGACCTTGCTTTTTGGGTAAAAAGTTTTGGCGTAGGAAAGATCATCCACAAGCGTTATAAAACGCTCTGCAGTTTCATCGGGATCGTTTGTTTGAGTATGCTGATATTCATTCCACTTATCAACATTCTTCTTAATGAACATTCCTTCACGCATTGGATAAAAATAGTGAATTTCTTTGTTATAATCTGCCATCGCGGATTTTGATAATCGCACTTAAAAATTTTATGATTTAATTTTAAACCCTTACTTTGTAATATGCCGGAAATACAAATATCCACTCCTTTTAATATCGACATAGAGTTCGAGATAGCCGCGTTTCATAAGCGGCTGCTCGCTTACCTGGTGGATCTTATTTTGCTTATACTATATATGCTGAGCATGCTTTATTTGCTGTACGGCGGTTTCAGTGTTGGCGAAGGCAGCTATGGTTTTGTGATGATCGTCTTGGTGATCCCGATGTTGTTTTATACCATGATGAGCGAGCTGTGGTTGAATGGTCAAACGGTTGGTAAAAAAATATTTAAAATAAAAGTAGTAAGTCTTGATGGTGGAGAACCTACCCTCGGGCAATACTTGTTGCGGTGGTTCATGAGATTTTACGAATGGGCCTTTATTATATTTTTCCTGTTCTGGGGCAACGGGTGGATGGGAATTATATTGCTGATGATCGGTGGTATCATTTCTATTATTATAATAGCAATTTCACCCAAAAGCCAGCGCCTGGGAGATATTGTTGCAGGCACCGTTGTAGTGGAAAAATATTCAAAGCTCACGGTGCATGATACTATTTTTATGCAGGTGAATGAAACGGATTATAAAGTAAAATTTCCCGAAGTAATGCGGCTTAGTGACCGGGACATTAATACGATCAAAAATGTACTGAGCCAGACCAAGAAAACCAACAGCTACGAAATGTGTAATCGCATAGCAATTAAAGTACAGGATGTTTTAAAAGTTTCTACAGATATGTATGCAATAGACTTCCTGGAGAAAATTATGGAAGATTACAATTACCTCGCCACCAAAGAGTAAAAGTTATTATCCCCGTGTAAAAGTTGCAGCGAAAATTATTCCTATAACTGCCAATATTGAAAAGACAATGGCTATAATGGTCACAATCCCAGCAAGACGGAAATATATTTTTAGGTTTTTGAAAGACTCGTTTAAAACCGGTTGATCATTGGTTTGCAAAGCCACTTGCGTTTTCTGCGCAAAACGAAACAAGTAATAGGACATAAAAAAAACAACGGAGGCAAACACCAGGTAAACTATGGCCACACCGCCACCAGCCATCAATCCGCCACTACTCCTATTGTAATTACCTGACATTCCTGCGATTAATGACCCAGAAAAAATAGCTGCAATTGCAATTAAAGCACCATAGATAAAACCTACAATTCCTAAAAACTTAGCCCATTTAGCCGTGTCTTTTAAATGTGTTTTTGCGATTGGATCGATCAGCAGATCGGTGTCTAAAAGGTTTTGAGTTTCCATATTTTTTTAAATTAAAGGATGGCACTTATTGCAATCCCTTCTTACCTGAACGCCTGGGTTGATATAAGGCTGCCAATTAAAACGATG
>JBDSAP010000432.1:0-16266 GCA_039922055.1 Ferruginibacter sp. | reverse complement strand
TTATTTTTCACCATTAATTTGTACTGTTTCTTTCTTCCCGTTAGCCCAAGAATTTAATTATAGTTGTCTCAATTACAGCCAACTCTACAATTAATGTACAACGGTTAACTGAAAGCCTGTATTCACGGTAACTGTAGCACCGGGATTGATCTTCAGGCTCCTGCATATTCCGTTTGAATTTACCACAGCGGCGCCGCTGTTAATGATCGCATCTGTATAAGCATTGGGTATTTCTCCACAACTCCAGTTAGCCGTATTTTCCCAGGCGCTGCTCACAGCTCCTGTCCAGGTATTCGTATAACCCAGCGTGAAAAGTTTACTGTTGACACCATCCACTACGCACCGATATTGATACGTGGTCCATACAGTTGGTGCGTTTGTTACCTGGAGCGTTGCAGTATTTGCGCCCGTATAATTGGCATTGTTGGTAATATTGGTAAAACCACTGCCGGTATCTACCTGCCATTGATACACTGCCCCGGTAAGATTGGAAGTGAAAGAAGTAGTGGGAACTCCATTCACAACAATTGAAATGATCCTTGATTTATTTACAGATCCGGCTAATCCATTAACGGTAATATTATAGGTACCCGCAGCCAACAACGTGGTGTTATTTAGTGTAACAGTGGTGGCCGATCCGGGAGTTAATGGGTTGGTACCAAACGATACTGTGGTGCCTGCTGGATTTCCTGTTGCTGATAAATTAATGGCTGTTGAAAATCCATTTAACGCGGCACTGTTTATATTTACAACAGCGCTGTTAGCTCCGCAAATTGCAACCGGCTGCGGATTATTAAAAACGAAATCGGCAGCAGAATTCTGAATCGCAAAATTAAAATTAGAGATATCATAAAAAACGTTTCCAACTCCTACTACCCTGATCCTGCCTTGGGTAGTAATATTATTGGGTACTGATATTTCCTGTGAACCATCATTTGGAGTACTTGCCAGGATGGTGACAGGATAGGTAAGACCGCCGTCAGTAGACAATTCTATTCTTACATTACTGCAATTTATAGGAGCACCCGCAGTGCCGGCAATATTCCAGGTAACGGTTTTAAAATCATTTACCAGCCAGGTTAGCCCGCCCGTATTTGGAGCCGTAACCACAAAGGGACCTGTTGTTCCACTTACCGTAATAGCAGTTTCGGCGAAACAAACTCCTCCACCGCCAGCCCGGTTATCCCTTGCAGTAAGCCGGAAGTGCATGGTACGTGCATAGGTTGGTTTTATCTCGCCGATGGTAGTACTATTGGCCACTACATCTGCAAGCCGCGGAAAATAACGAACAGGAGTAGACTGAGGTACGAAAGAACGGAACAAAGGGGCATCGCCCGATGGGGAATTCCAGTTATCAAAAGGGCCGCCTACATCAATTTGTTCCCAGCTAAAGGTTAATGCATCTCCATTGGCATCAGTGGCGCTGCCTGATAGAACGAAAGGTGTAGACTTTGGGATCACATAGTTGGCGCCAGCGTTTACCACTGGCGGAGTGTTACCTGTTGTCGTTATAACGGCGCAGTTATTTCCAAAATCATTGATGGTATAATCGGTTATTTCATTTAAGCTCATCGCATGAAACTGGGGATCACTATGGGGTTGAAGATCATCGGAGCCGCAGATACCGGCATACCCCATAATGGTGCTGCCACTACCGGGTTCCGCGTTGGTGGTAGGTGATCCGTTACCATTGCAAGCGTTCGTTTGAGAGTCAAAAGTGTGGCTTGCTCCAAACTGGTGGCCTATTTCATGCGCTACATAATCTACATCGAACGCATCTCCTGTGGGATTAGATGTTCCGGTGACACCGCGGGCTTTATATCCCGTAACACATACTACTCCCTGCCAGGCCACTCCTCCTCCACCTGTACTGAAAACATGACCAATATCGTAGTTCGCATTGCCGATAGCGGAATCGATGGTATGCTGGTTTTCATCAAGCATCTCATTATTAAGGTTATCATTGGTATACGGATCGGTATTTCCATTGGTGAAAATGAGCTTATAGTTATTTGCTATAATTACCATCCTGATTGCAACCTCCCGTTCATAAATACCATTTACCCGGTTCATAGTTACTACTTCAGCAGCCAGGCCAGCGGCAACGGTTCCTCCAAAATGGGCTGTGTACTCACCATTGCCGGCCAAGGCAAGACGATAGGTACGTAATTGCGAACCAAGGCATTGACCTGCCAAAATATTGGCGGCAGCAGTAGGACGATTGGCAGATAGTGCCGCAGTTATTACTGGATGTTCAATGTAATTACCACGCTTTATAAAATCATGTTTGAAATAAGAAATGTAATCGGTGGCATTACCTTGTGTGTATGGATCGATAAACACAGAACCTGTTATAGAAGAAAGGATCATGGCATGAAAGCCAAGTGGCGTCCAATCGAGTTTGATGGTAGCAGTGGGATCGTCAATGCCCTGGCCGGTATATGTTTTAATACCCGGATATTTAGCTGCCAGGCGGGGATCCATTACAGAACTTTCCCAAATATTAAATCTTGCAAAATCTCCGCCGGGCATCGGTATTGAAATGGCGGGTGCTGAATTCCTGCTTATGATAGCTTTTTCGGAAGGAACAACTTTTAAGAGATTCAGCAGGGCCGTTGGATTTAGATTAAGTGTCCGGTATTTTAAAGGGATAATTGCACGCTTTTGACCTGTTTTGTTGAAGCCGCTTTCGGAGGCATCCCTGAAAAAACTATTTTGTGCGGAAGCACCTGTCACCAATAGAAAAAAAATTATAAAGCAACCGAATTTCATAGTGGCCGATCTCATACTTATTGGAAATTACAATGCAGAAAAAGTTTATGAACTAAGATAACGAAGTATGCTTCAATAAATTTGACTGGTACCCTATTATGTCAATAATATTTGCTGCAAAGCTGCACTCACTTCGGTTGCTTTATTCATGATCATAAAATGCCCGCCTCCTTTTATAATATGCGTGGCAGCAACCTTTCGGATAGGGAACAGTTTATCTGCATCTCCATGTACCTGGTATATTTTTGCGGGGTACCAACTGTTGCGCCAGTTCAATATCTCGTTAATGGCCCAATCAACATATTCCTGGGGCGCATTAAGGCGATAGGCGCTCACCATTTCTTTTTCTTCGGGTGTAGAAATCCCAAGATTCCTGTTTTGAATAGCTTCGGTAAATTTGTTGGAACGCATCGGGAAGATCCTGTTTAGCCGTAGCATGCCTGCCGCTTTCATCCATCCGGGGAGTTCGTTGGCGCATTTTATACTGGAAATAAGTATCACCTTTTCTACAGGGATTTGCCTCGCTATTTCTATACACATGATGCCACCGAAAGATAAGCCCATCAATACAGGCCGTTCGTCTTTGATCCCATCACTCATGCGTTTTGCATAATCACCAATTGTTTCTTTTGGCGCCGGCGTTAACCAGGGTAAACAGGTGATTGAATAGCCTTCTATTTCCAAACGTGAAAAAGCACGCTCATCGGCGCCCAGTCCACTTATACAATAAATCGTTTTCATTTTGTCCGGTCTATTGATCTTAGCCAGGAACCATCAACTTCTATTGATGTTCATGGTTTATTTTTTTGCGAGTACATACGTCTCCACATCATCCAGCGTAATATTTTTTCCGGAAAGAATAACCAGCCGTTCCACTACATTTCTCAACTCACGGATATTGCCCGTCCAGTTATATTCAGTTAAAACTTCGATGGCATTTTTATCAATGGCCTTTTTTGGCTGGCCGTATTCGTTCCCAATAATTTCCAGGTAGTATTCTATCAATTCAGGGATATCTTCACGGCGCTCATTTAGTGAGGGAACATGAACTATAATTACGCCAAGGCGATGGTAGAGATCCAACCGGAAATTCTTTTCGTCTACCTCCTTCAACAGGTCCTTATTAGTAGCGGCTACTACCCTTACATCCACCGTAATGTCTTTATCAGCCCCAACCCTTGTAATTTTGCCTTCCTGTAGCGCACGTAAAACTTTGGCTTGTGCGCCAAGACTCATATCGCCTATTTCATCCAAAAATAAAGTGCCTCCATTTGCCTGCTCAAACTTACCAATTCGCTGTTTGATCGCCGAAGTAAAAGAACCTTTTTCATGGCCGAACAATTCACTTTCTATCAACTCCCCGGGAATGGCTGCACAGTTCACTTCGACCATCGGGCCTGAATTCCTGCTACTTTTTTCGTGTATCCAACGGGCAACTAATTCCTTTCCGACACCATTTTCGCCCGTTATCAATATTCTTGCGTCCGTGGGCGCCACTTTTTCAATGGTGTCCTTTATTTTTTTTATTGATTTGCTTTCACCCACCATTTCCTGTACCCTTGCTACCCTGCGCTTCAGCACTTTTGTTTCCGTTACCAGCGATTGCTTTTCAAGTGCATTCCGAAGTGTGATCAGCATGCGGTTAAGGTCTGGTGGTTTGCTGATATAATCAAAAGCTCCTTTCTTAACAGCCTCTACCGCGGTTTCAATATTTCCGTGTCCGCTTATTACAATGATGGGCACATCAGGGTTTATCATCCTCGCCTTTTCCAGGAATTCTATGCCATCTACTTTGGGCATTTTTATATCACAAAGCACCACATCGTATTCGGCTGAACTAAATTTCTTCAGCCCCTCTTCGCCATCCGCGGCTTCTTCAATCTTATACCCTTCATAACTCAGGATCTCAGACAACGTTTTGCGTATTGCCTTTTCATCATCAATTATTAAAATACTTGCCATAAACTATAAAAAAACTTTTGTGGATTAAATGCTGAACTGCATCCCACAGAAGAACGTCAAAATTAACGATTTATGTACTCCAAAACGTTAGTCATTTCCAGCCTGTTTGTTTGTATCGCCTGCAACAACAGTAGCTATTCCAACCAACCAGCTAATTCCCCTACCGCATCCATTAGCAAACACGCTGAGTCTGAAAACCCTTATGCTACTATTAAAGAAATTCCCATGCCAGCAGGTTTTACCAGGCTCTCAAGCAACGACCTATCGTTTTCGAACTGGCTTCGACAAATTCGCCTAAAAAAAGATAAAATAGTATATACATTTAATGGTCTGCCGAAGCGGAATCAATCGGCACAGTTTGCCGTGTTGGATATTACAGTCGGAAATACAGACCTGCAACAATGTGCTGATGCAGTAATGAGGTTAAGAGCGGAATACTTATTTGCTACCAACAATTACGATGCAATAAGCTTTAGGGACAATGAAGGAAAGGTGTACAGTTTTAATCCGCCCTATAATCGCAATAATTTTTCAAACTACTTAAACCGGGTGTTTGGAATGTGTGGATCAGCTTCCTTATCAAAACAATTAAAAAGTAAAACTTTTGATTCTATCACAGCAGGCGATGTCTTAATAAGAGGCGGCTTCCCCGGCCATGCTGTTATTGTAATGGATGTGGCAATCAATAAAGAAGGGAAAAAGATTTACCTGCTTGCTCAAAGTTATATGCCTGCGCAGGATATACATGTACTGGTAAATCCAATGAACAGAAATCTTTCTCCCTGGTATGAGGCGGATGCCGGGGATGTAATTGAAACGCCTGAATACATTTTTAGCAGTAGAGAATTAAAAGGCTGGTAAGATCATCCCGGGGCCTCCGTAGGTGCTATGGACATTACGCAGCGCCTACAAAGCCAGGCTCAGCGATAGACGAATATTCCTATAAACACGGCGCCCCGATGGGGGCAAGAATTCTTAAATTATACTTCTCAAGGGATAAATTCGTGACTTTTCAAACCTTAGTAGTCTCCCAATAGCTGCACCGATGTTTCGCTAAAAACAACTGGTAATTACCTTAGTTGTATAGAAGAAAATAAATGACTTTAATGATTCGATCTTATTACCTTCTTAAAATAAGGTCGGACACCTTCACTGAATGATTCTACTAAGGTTGAAAAACCGGCTACCAGTTTTCAACCTTAGATAAATGGAAAGAGATATTTTTTCAAATTGAAAAATTGAACCAAAAATGTATAATGGTAGCAACGATCCGACTCACTTTTTTGCCCCTTGCGCAATATAATGCCATTGGTTCTACGGGATGAGGAGCCTGATTGCACTGGACTTATAACACAATTAAAGTTACCCAAAGGTATAGCGCAAAAGAGGGCGATGCAACTATGATGCTCATTGCTTCTCTGCCCGGACAAAAAATTTTATTGATGTTTTATCCCTTGGGATATACCGACTGAAAAAGAGGCTAGCATTCTTTATTAAAAAAGGCGGCTAAAAATAAAAAGGCTCGAATCGCTTCGAACCTTTTTAAATCTTTATAAGAAAATATTTTACATCAGCATTGCAAAAATCAATGCCTTTTCTTAAACCGTATTATTTTTTCAGGTACATCACCTCTTTTACCAGCTTAACTGTTCTTGAAACATCGGGCAGGTACAGCGCAACCAGGTTGGGCGCATAGTGCATTGGCGCATCAACAGACGTTATCCTGCGGATAGGTGCATCGAGGTAATCAAATCCTTCTTTTTGAATACGATAAGTTATCTCAGAAGATACAGAGGCGAATGGCCATTGCTCCTCTACTATCACAAGGCGATTTGTTTTCTTTACGCTTTCAAGGATAGTGAACCAATCCAATGGACGAATAGTAGCCAAATCAATCACTTCTGCTTCAATCCCTTCCTTCGCTAATTCTTCCGCAGCGCCCAATGCAACCTTCATCATTTTATTAAAAGATACAATGGTCACATCTTTCCCTGTACGTTTTACAAACGCTTTGCCGATCGGCAATAGATATTCTTCTTCCGGAACCTCTCCTTTTTCGCCATACATCACCTCACTTTCCATGAAGATAATAGGGTCATCATCACGAATGGCACTTTTTAATAGGCCTTTTCCATCGTAGGGATTACTCACTGATATCACTTTCAACCCGGGGATATTTGCATACAACGCTTCAAATGCAGTAGAATGCTGTGCACCCAACTGACCGGCACTTCCATTTGGCCCACGAAATACAATGGGGCAACCAACCTGTCCGCCACTCATTGCCAGCATTTTAGAAGCTGTATTCAATATTTGATCGAGCGGCAAAACTGCAAAGTTCCATGTCATGTATTCCACGATGGGACGAAGCCCGTTTTGTGCAGCACCTACCGCAATCCCTGTAAAACCCAATTCCGCGATGGGTGTATCAATTACCCTTTTTTCGCCAAATTCATCCAGCATTCCCTGGCTTACTTTATAGGCTCCGTTGTACTCGGCTACTTCCTCTCCCATTAAAAAAACCCGTTCATCTCTTCTCATTTCTTCCTGCATCGCTTCTCTTAATGCTTCTCTAAATGCAATTTGTCGCATGTGCTTTGATTGGTTTATTAGTTATTCCTCAGTTCCAGGTTTGAACGACGGGCAAACTGCCTGCTCATACCTGTAAAAAACCTAACCTGTTTTTAAGGATGTGCAAATTTATTCTTTCAGAGTCAGATGAGCAAATTGAGTTACAATACAAAATAAAACTGGCTTCTTTTTGTAAGATGCCAGCATATTAAAGTAGCTTTTTAGATTTAAAAGGATGGCTATTTCATTTTCATCTGGGCAAAATAAGGATGGTCGGGGTTTACAATAAGTTCCTGTCTTAGGGGATGTATCAGTACGTCCATATCTTCCAGCGGGATCGCTCCTAATAAAGGTTCATTATCCCCTTTTAAAACCATAGCATCTACATTGCATCTCCTGTTTTTAAATTTTATTTCAACAGGCCCAACCACATCGTATTCTATCACACTTCCATCGGCTAATTGCCCTTTTCGTTTTGCTATGGATGATAACCCTAATTATTCCTGAATGGTTTCATTTATACATAAATAATAAGATCCGGGTATCAACTAACATATTTATAGTCATCTGTTTTATTTCCTCTTCACCTATTATATGCTTTCGGGCAAGTACCAGGTCTGCACCGTTTATTAACGTTATTTCTGCATATACTAAACCCATAAATTTATTTTTATAAGGTATAAATTGATAATAGTTAATAGTTACTAAATAATCAGTGATCTAGAAAATGAATATTTTATTGTGGCCTTAATACCTGATCAATTTTATGAATAATACCATTAACATAATTTTGATCACTTGTACCAACATAAGTTATGGGAGATGCAGGAGGTGTGGAACCATAAGAAGGTAAAATATCTGGTGTAAAATTTATTATAATATTTGATGCAGTTGGGTTTACATTTCCCTTTACTTTTGCAGCAATTACTAATAACCCAGAATACGTTGCAGAAATTGCCACTCCAGGGTAAGTTATTCCAATAGAGTCTGCACTACTTAGCAGAGTACGATTGACGGAATCAGCAGCAGGGATATTATTTGTAAAAACCCGTCCGGGCCTTTTGGTGATAACAGCTGCACTTAAAGTATTACTCCTGCCATCAAAAATATGATAAACAACTATCCCCTTAACTAATCGTGTAGAAATAAAATTACTAGCCAAAAAACCTATAAAATTTGCATCAGGTGCAGCAACTGGAATTCCAGTAAGGGCACTTAATAATTGTTTCATGGCTAAGTTGGTAGGTGCAAATACCGTAAAATTAGCACCGCCGTTAGATAATGCTCCCACTAAAACTCCCAAAGGTTCTTTAGCTGTTATAGTTCCACTATCTGCTCTCGCAATTGCAGCTTTAAATATCGTAAGATCTGCGTCTGTATTAATTCTTTCCCACATAACTCTTTGGGGGGGCGCTACAATGGTAAAAGTAGGAATGATGACACCATTAGCGGCAGCAATATCAGCACCTGTGATAGGTATAGTATTGACGTACGAATAAGGCGTTCCTTTTGCAGGAAAAATTGGCATTCTTACAAATGGTTGTGAGGGATCCAGTACTATTTGGCTCGGCAACGGATAATTTGGAAAAGCTGAACCAAAGGAAGCGGATGTAAATTTTTGCCCTATTGTATTATATTGAATGATGGCTTGAGCGCTGGCCACCGGTAGGCTGCCTGAAATGAAGCCCAAAAATGTAGCATCTGGTGCCGCTAAAGGAACAGCACCACCAGAAGCCGCATTCACAAAAACTTTCATCCCTGCATTATCGGTTGCAAATAATGTAAACGTTTTGGTGAGGTCATTAAGAGATGGAGCCAGCCCTGCCCTTGTGATCAAAGCATTGTAAAAACTGTAATTGGCATTTGCTGCTATTGTGGCCGCAATGCCATTGCCGGTAGGATAAACGGGCGTGGCAATTGGCGTAAATTGCTCCAATTCTTTATTACAGGATGTAATAAAAACAATTCCACATAAAATCACTAAATAAGCACCCCTTAGTCTATTAATTATGTTTATCATTATAGTAAGTTTTAAATTTAAAATGTGGGGTTTAACTGTTAATATTAATAAACATTGTATCCAAAACTCACATAATACAAACCGCCAATTTGTGAGTTTCCGATGGCATTGTAATAATATTCGTTTAACAGGTTGTTGGCACCAATTTTTATCATTGATTTGGTCTTTGGAAGCTTCACATTTATCTGTGCATCCAATGTGTGTACATCCGGTAAATTTCCATTTGCGAAATCACCCTGGTAGTAAAATCCCTGCTGCCACCTGTAAGCCACGTTGAAGCCTAAACGTTTTTGAGGCCCAAATCCAAGGTTACCGAAATTGAGATTGGTCTTATATTTTGGCGCATTAAAATATGCGACAAAATCTACAGGAACATCCTTCAATACATCAGAAGCTACATTACCACCAAATGTAAAGTTGGCAGGCAACCTGTAATCTATACTAAAGCCAAAGCCGTAAGTTTTTACTTTATCAGAAGTATTTAAAGGCACAGATATATTTCTTCTTTTAGAGGGATCACTTAAGTCTGAAGCTTGCCCGGTAGTGGATTGCATAGTATTTATCCTGCCCAGAAAATCGCTGTATTGACCATAATAATAATAGAGATCGATCAGCATATTATTGTTCATCAGCAATCCTTTGTACCCTCCTTCGAAAGAACTCACAGACTCCGGTTTGATATTGGGCACATTGAAAATTTGCGGCTTTGTTGGATCTGCTAAAACGCTTGTTGCAGTATACAGTGGATTTGCACCAAAGTTAAAGTAAGTAGCAAATGAAGGATGGCTTCCTATCAATCGTGTACTGCCCACTTGTAAATTGATCCACTGCATCTGGTTGCTTGGAAAACGATAAGCAGTTTGATACGACAAACGCAAATTATTATTTTCTGCCAGCTTGATTAATGCCGTAAACCGTGGAGTAAATCTTCCTTTAAAATTTTGGTTCTTGTCATACCTGCCGGATGCAGTAATCTTTAAACGATCGAAGATCTTCTTAGTTGCCTGGATATAACCACCGTACTCCGATGTACCAATTACACCTGCTGAATCCGCAAATAAAGTTCCCTGTGAATTCAGTATATATCTTTTATAATTTGCCCCGATCAATATATCTGCAAAATCTTTAGTGACGGATGTTAAGCTATAATTTCCTTCCACACTGTACAGGTCAGATCTGTCTAAAAGCAAACCGCCGTTTTTAGAAATCGGTGTCTTGCGAATTGCATCGTACGAAGTTTTTAAGGCAACGCTGTTAGCTGCAGGTCTGCCTACATCAGCCACTGCCCTCGATGCCTGGTGAGCATCATAGTCTGTCATTCCATTCATCCGGTTGCTCAAATATGAAAATGCGTACTGTATATACCAATCGGTTGGTAAAGGTGTAGGGCTACCGGCGGCATTGGTGGTAACCGACTTTTTCCATGATTCATTAAATAGCCGTGTAGTAGCGGTAGTATTATAAGACTCACCTGCATTTTCCTGGGTAGTGTATGCCCTCACCGACCAGTTTTTATTTATCAACTCAATCTTATATTGACCCATTTTGAAGTCCTTCAATGAGTACCTGTCACTGCCTGTATAAATGGTACTGCCTGTACCCCAGTAACCAGCCAATACAGCTTCGGTATTATTTGTTATCTTATAATGAAGCGAGCCCGACAATTTAAAGTTGACTGTGTTAGGATTGATCAGCTCTCTTTCGGTGTATCCTGTCCGGGAAACATTCTGCGGTTTGGTAAGCAAATTATTCGCCGCGATAAAATTTGCAGCAGCAGGGAGATTTGCGGCTATGCCAGAGAAAAAAGCACGAATGTCAACCGACGTTTCATCTCCATAAACATTAACGCCATCATAGTTAGGATCTGTTTTTCTGTCTCCCGCAATCACGGCGCCGGTTGTGCCTGTGCGGCTATAATTTCTGTCATCTGTACCGATCCAGTCTTTTGCCTGGATCAATTCCGCATTTATTTTATAAGCAAATTTTTCTGAGACTTTTTTCGCCCAGCGGACGTTCCAGTTATAATAAGGCGAAGGATCTCTTTGCTTTCCATCAGTATGCATAATGCCCTGCTTTATTAAGAACGATAAACCCTGGTATTTAAATGGATTCTTACTCGTCATTAACAAAGTACCATTCATGCCACCCGGACCATACAATGCGGAGGATGCACCCGATAGTAACTCTATATTATCAACATCCAATTCACTTAAACCAATGATAGCGCCAACGGAAAAATTAAGTCCGGGCGCCTGGTTATCCATACCATCTACCAATTGATTAAACCTTGTATTGCCACTGCTGTTAAAACCACGGGTAGTAGGTGTTTTAAATGTTAGTGACGAAGTAGTAACATCCACACCTTTTAATCCAAGTACTACATCATAAAAACTTGCCGCAGGCGCATTCCTGATATTGGCGGCGCTCACCCTTTCAATAGACACCGGCGATTCCAAAATCCTTTCCGGCACACGGGAGGCTGAAACAACAATTTCCTGCCCTAAAGAATTGGATGGCGCAAGTTGGATATTCAGTGGTTCAGAATTACTGTTAACTACCACCTCCTGCAATGAATACCCGACGGAAGAAATTATAAGCGTTACTGGTAATTTTTGATCGAGGGAGATTCTAAAGTTTCCTTTGTCGTCAGTAAAAGTGCCGGCAGGAGACCCTTTTACCGTAACCGAAACAGCAGCTACACTTTCTTTGCTTTGGCTGTTTTGGATGGTACCGTTGATGGTGGTATTTTGCGCTGAGAGAGTTGTTGTCATAAGGTTGGCAAATACCAAAGCCATCATATAGCTAGCAATTTTTCTCATGTTTGGTTTTTTAGGTTTAAAATTTAGAAGCAAAGTAAGAATAGTTATCATCAGGTAGAAATTTAATTTTCAACTCTATTTTTCAAATTTGCAGAACACTGATTGGGTAGTTAACGCCTATGCTTGTAATTTAGCGGCATGGCAAATTTTTCATTTCCTCAGCAAACAAATTTTTACAGCGGAAAAGTAAGAGACGTATACACCATTGCGGATAAATGGCTGGTAATGATTGCCAGCGATCGTATCTCGGCATTTGATGTGATCTTACCCCGAAGCATACCCTACAAAGGACAGGTTCTAAATCAAATCGCTGCATACATGCTTGATGCAACAAAGGATATTTGTCCAAACTGGCTGATATCAACCCCAACGCCAAACTGTGCCTTAGGAAAAAAATGTATTCCATTTAAAGTAGAGATGGTAATAAGAGGAAACCTGACCGGCCATGCATGGCGGACCTACCAATCAGGCAAACGGGAACTTTGCGGTGTTGAAATGCCCGAAGGCTTAAAAGAGAATGACGATTTTCCTGCACCAATTATTACCCCTTCTACCAAGGCAGCGGTTGGTCATGATGAAGACATTAGCAAAGATGAAATAATATCGAGCGGCATTGTAAGCGAAGCAGATTATGCAGTGATTGAAAATTATACTTATGCCCTTTTTGAGCGAGGCAAAAAGCTGGCGGCTGCGCAAGGATTAATATTGGTAGATACCAAATACGAATTCGGCAAAATAGGTAACGAAGAAGCTGGTTATGAAATTTATTTAATGGACGAGATCCACACACCGGATAGCTCCAGGTATTTTTATGCAGATGGATATGAAGAAAGACAGGCCAAAGGAGAAAAACAAAAACAGTTAAGTAAAGAGTTTGTAAGGGAATGGCTCATCGAAAATAATTTTATGGGAAAGGAGGGCCAAACAGTTCCCGCCATGAGTGATGAATGGATAACGACCATCAGTAGCCGCTATATTGAATTGTATGAAAAAGTGATTGGCGAAAAATTTATTCCGCAGCCGCTCGATGAAGAAGAAACTGTGCGGCGAATAACAGAAGCACTTTTGATAATGGATAATGGTGTAATTGATAATGGATAATGGATGCTGATAATGGATAATGGTGATCTTCACTCGTAACTAATAATTCATAATTCTTTTTGTCCAAACATTAGTTTTCAATAGCGTCATTGTTGCGTCGCCCTCTTGTACCGCATACCTTTTGGCATCTTTTTCCACGTTATAAGAGATCCACTATTAATGAAACAATTCGTGTAATTCGTGCCTTCATAATTCGTGTAATAAAAAAATTAACTACTATGCCAATCAAAACCCTCTTCTCTTTATTGCTGTTTTTTAATGCAGCCTTTGCGCAAACCAACTCGTATTTATTAATAGGAACCTACACTTCCGGCAAGAGCGAAGGCATCTATGTGTACGATTTCAATTCGGCCAATGCGGATAATAAACAGATAAGTACAGTCATGGTTTCCAACCCTTCATACCTGGCAGTATCACCCAATAAAAAAATAGTGTATTCCGTTTCGGAAAATGCAGACGCTGTAAAAACGGGCGTAGGTGGAAGCGTTAGTGCGCTGGCCTTCAATAAGGATAACGGTTCGCTAACATTGATCAACGAGCAGTTCTCCGAGGGCAAGCATCCCTGTTATGTGGCGGTTGACAAAACAGGCAAATGGGTATTTGTGGCTAACTACAGCAGCGGCAGTGCTGCCATGTATGCGGTAAAAGAAGATGGTGGCATTGAACCTGCAAAAAAAGTAATTCAGTTCGAGGGTACAGGTTTCAATAAGCAGCGCCAGGAAGGACCGCATGCACACTCCACAGTAATATCACCAGACAACAAATATTTATTTGTTCAGGACCTTGGCCTCGATAAAATAATGACTTATCGCTTTGACGATAAAATGGGAACCTTAACAGCAGCAAGCAAGCCATTCGTGAAATCTGTGGATGGCAGCGGCCCACGGCATTTAGATTTTCATCCTAATAAAAGGAATGCTTACCTGATTGAAGAAATGACCGGAACTGTGGTTGCATTTAAATACGCTAATGGTAACTTGCAACAGATACAGCGCATCAGTGCATTACAAAAAGATTTCAAAGGTGACATCGGCAGTGCAGATATTCATGTGTCCAGGGATGGCAAATTTTTATACTGTAGCAACCGCGGGGGATCTAACGACATCACCATTTTTAAGATTAGCAGCAATGGGAAATTAACTGTTGCCGGTCGCCAGTCAACGATGGGCAAAACACCCCGCAATTTTAATTTTGATCCAACCGGAAATTATCTGCTGGCAGCAAATCAGCAAAGTGATGAAGTGGTAATTTTTAAAGTAAACAGAACAACGGGCTTACTGAAAGACACCGGCAAAAGGATCAGTGTTCCTAATCCTGTTTGTATTAAGTGGATTAGTAAATAAAGTGACGCTCCCCTCTGATGAAGCTTTTCCATTTTGGATAGATTGGTGCAATAGAGTATTTCCAGTTAGGCAAGCTGTGCGTTGTCTGCTATCCAGTCACCAACCTCGTACAGTTCTAATTTTCATATCTTTGAAACTTAACATTTTGAAAATGAACGCGATTAAAATAAATGTAAACAAACAAATGGACGGATACTCATTTAGTATCTCTCCGTCTATTCGTGATTTTATTAAAAAACTTTTTCCCAACGCTCACCCTGCTAATAATATTTTTGTTGGTTATGACACCAAAAGTGATTTTGAAATTTATGCAGGTAAACTTGAAAGCCATATATATCCCGCTTTGTTAGGAGTTGATGAAGTCGATTTAGATAAATTGGATGAAATCCAATTTGTTGATACTCAAACGGGGAATATATTACATAAAGTGACACCTCGTGACGAAAAAGTTTAATCAGTATTTAGGCAAGGCCGGACATTTGACTGTGATGTCGGAGTTTTTAATGCTTGGTTGGAATGTGGCTATTCCAGAAGTTGATATTGGCGATGACATTTTTGTTGTGCAAGATGATAATGGAACATTGAGGCGGGTTCAGGTTAAAACGTCTACATCTACAAGCAGAAAATTAAGCTTCAGCGGACAATTCAGTATCTCTGTTAAAAACCTTCGTAATATCACAAATATTTTAGTTCATTACATTTTTATTGTTCGGCACAATGATGAATGGTCAAAGCCAGTTGTAATTCGACAAGACTATTTACTTGACCATTTTGAAAATAACAAAGTAGGTTCTGAGGCTAATGGTAATATTATTTTCTATTTTTCCTATACCAACAAAGGGGTTGAATGTTCAGGACAAGACTTTACAAAGTATATAAAAGAGTTTACTGACTTTCCAAAAATCCCACATTGACAACGCAGAGCAACAGTCGAATAGACAAGGCGATTTTCACCTCTTAGGTCGTTCTTGGTATGATGAGCAGATATAAAACCGGGCTTACCAATAACTAAGGCATTTTTTTCGGTACGCTAAATACAAGCTTTGCTGCATATCAACAACGGCATAGAAGGCTTCTTCTTTAAATATATGACAACCGAATACCCAACCATCTCATCGATAAAAACTTTATTCGCGGTTACGCTATTCTTTATATCTGGAATTATTTCATCTTATCTATATTATAAGTTTCCTAAAACAGGAGGTATTTTTTTTCCTGGAATTATGTATACCTCTTCAACCGTAATTGTTTTTGTTATTAGCAACCTACCTGTTAAACTAAAGAGCCTTTCGATTTATTATGTATTAATGAATCTCACTTATCTGGTAATTTGGTTGCTAACAATCATGAGCTCATATTTTGCTTTTTTAGGTGGAATCATTACTGCTGGGCTGGGTGCAATTTTGACGTTCATTTTAACTGATAAATACATAATAAAATTTAGTTTTGAAAAAATGAAAATTTTCATTTTTGATTTAGAGTTTTAGACATTTAGTAAGTAGTAAGAATTTGAAGATGTATTTTTATAGAAGAATGGTTGGATTAGAAGTTGGTTAAAGTGGATTTTAGTTGTTTGAATGAATATATTTAATTGGTGTTGAATTTGGGATTGAAAGTCAGAAGGGTAGCTCACTTGTTCTGTGCAAGAACATGGAGTTTGCTTAATTTTAACATTTTG
>JBDSAP010000431.1:0-7971 GCA_039922055.1 Ferruginibacter sp. | reverse complement strand
ATGAAGGCAAAAATGTAATATTGGTAAAGGTGGATGCCAGCGATTATGAAGGCTGGTGGTATGAAGGCGGGGGTATTTACAGGCATGTGTGGCTTATTAAAACAGAGCGGTTACATGTAGATCGTTTTGGCACTTTCGTAACAACTCCTTCTATTACTCCAGGTGAAGCGTTTGTAAATATTAAAACCACTTTGAAAAACGAATACAAGACAATTAAAAACTTTTCGCTTGTTTCAAAAATCGTTGACCAAAAAGGAAATCTGCTGAATACGAAAACCTCAACCCAGGCAATAGAGCCTTACCGCTCAATTGAAGTAACCCAGGCGGCTACTATTAAAAATCCTTTGCTCTGGTCGCCTGAAACACCTAACCTCTATAAAGTACTAACCGAAGTTGTTGAAAATAATATGGTGGTTGATACCTATGAAACAACATTTGGAGTAAGAACGGTAGATATCAATAAAAATGGAGTATTCCTCAACGGAAAACTTTACCCGGTTAAAGGAACCTGCAATCACCAGGATTTTGCAGGTATAGGAGTTGCCCTTCCTGATAAAATAAACTGGTACAAATTAAAACTGCTGAAAGATATGGGCAGCAACGCTTATCGTTGTTCCCACCATCCACCCACGCCTGAACTCCTTGATATGTGCGACAGCATGGGATTGTTGGTTTTAGACGAAAATCGTTTTCTTTCAAGCAGCGAAGAAGGAATAAAGGATCTGACAACCATGCTATACAGAGACCGCAATCATCCTTCCATTTTTATGTGGAGTATGGAAAACGAGGAATCGCTCCAGGGAACTGTAATGGGGACAAGAATACTTGAAACATTGGTTGCAACTACTCATCAGATTGATCCAACAAGGATGGTGACTGCTGCCATGAATCATGCCCGGAACGATGGCGGCTATCCTGAAGCATTGGATGTGGTAGGATATAATTATGGTGACAAGCAATTAGCATACGTAAAAGACAAAGAGAATCATCCTGACAGAGTAATGTTCTGCACCGAATCGACCAGCTTCATTTCTACCCGTGGCGAATATGCCAACGATTGGGGAAAGACTTATGTTTCCAACCTTAGTAAATGGGAGCCAGGCTGGGGGCCATTTCCCGGCGAAGACTGGGCAGACATTGTAAAGTATCCTTATCTCGGTGGCACGTTCGTATGGACAGGATTCGATTACAGGGGTGAACCAACCCCGTTTCAATGGCCAAGTGTTACTTCTCATTTTGGTTTTATGGATATTTGTGGTTTCCCTAAGGATGGATACTATGCTTATAAAGCAGCATGGGTAAATGCACCTTTGGTACACATCTTTCCGCATTGGAACTGGCCGGGCAAAGAAGGCGATAGCATCCAGGTACACTGTTACACCAATTGCGAAGAAGTAGAATTATTTCTTAATGGAAAAAGTATCGGAAAGAAAAAAGCAGTGCCATACACAAAATTGATTTGGGGATTGATTTATAAACCCGGCAAACTTGAAGCAAGAGGATACAAAGGAGGAAAATTGGTAACAAAAGATATTGTAGAAACAACTTCTGCTCCTGCGCAAGTATCATTGAATAGCGATTGTAATATTCTCAAAGCCGATGGTTGTGATGTGGCGGTTATTAAAGTGGCGATTAGAGATGCCAAAGGAAGAGTAGTACCAACAGCCGATAATCTTGTAACGTTTTCACTTGAAGGGCCGGGCAAAATTATTGGTACAGGCAATGGTAACCCCAGCAGCCACGAGCCGGATAAAGCCAGCCAGCGGAAAGCTTTTAATGGGTATTGCTTAGTGCTTGTTCAAACAGATAAACAAGCTGGTGAAATCAGGTTGAAGGCTTCTTCCGAAACATTAAAAGATACTGAAGTCATTATAAAATCAAAATAACATCACGTTGCGTAATTCAAAATTTTCAGTTATTGTGAATAGCATTAAAAAAATAAACATAATACTTGTTCTTCTGTGGCCGGTAGTTTTGTTTGCACAAACAAACATCTATGTTTCCCCCAAAGGCAATGATGCCAGCAGGGGAACACAGTTCAAACCATTTGCGTCCATTGGAAAGGCGTTGGCAGAAGTCCGTAAAACATCGGGGCCGGTAGTGATATACCTTTTAAAAGGAACTTATTATTTAAAGAAGCCGATAGTTTTCACATCCGCCGATTCCCGGAAAGAAAACGAACCACTTACAATAACCGGTTTTAAAAACCAGGAAGTCATTATTAGTGGGGGAGTTCCTTTAAATCTGAAATGGGAAAAATACAAAAATGGAATTTGGAAAGCCGGTGTACAACAGGATCTCATTTTCGATGAATTGTTTGTGAATGGGCAATTGCAACGGATGGCCCGTTACCCCAACTTCGACTCCACTGCCCGTTTTCTTGGAGGCACTTCGGCTGATGCCGTCAGCAAAGAAAAGGCTGCACGATGGATGTCGCCTGAAGGTGGTTATATCCATGCATTGCATCGTTCTGAATGGGGAGATTTTCATTACCTCATTACCGGAAAAAATGATAAGAACGAACTGGCCTTCGAAGGTGGTTGGCAAAACAATCGCCGGATGGGCATGCATGATAAACATCGCTTTGTTGAAAATATTTTTGAGGAACTCGATACAGTAAACGAATGGTTTTATGATAAGAAGACAAAAACGCTTTACTATTATCCACCGGCAGGACTGGACATAACCAAAGCAAAATTTGAAACGCCGCAGATTGCTCATTTGTTTGAATTTAAAGGCGCCGAAAAAAATCCGGTAAGCAATATCAACATAAAAGGTTTGACGCTAACGCAAACATTGCGAACATTTATGCAAAACAAGGAGCCATTGCTTCGCAGCGACTGGACCATTTACCGCGGGGCTGCTGTGCTTTATGAAGGCGCTGTAAATTGTTCGCTTAAAAATTGCACACTATCGAACCTTGGTGGCAATGCTGTTTTCTTTAATTATTTCAATCGCAATTGCGAAGTGGTGGGATGCCTGATTTCAAAGATCGGTGCAAGTGCTATATGTTTTGTTGGCGATCCCAACGCCGTTCGTTCACCAAGTTTCGAATACAACCAATTTGTACCGCTGGAACAAATTGACCGCACTCCCGGTCCAAAAACAAATAATTATCCGGCAGAATGCAAGGTGTACGATAACCTGATGTTTGATTTAGGCCTGGTTGAAAAACAGTCGGCGGGTGTTGAACTTTCCATGTGCCAGGGCATTACCGTTAGCCATAACAGCATTTACGATATTCCCCGTGCAGGTATCAATGTAAGTGAAGGAACCTGGGGCGGACATGTCATTGAGTACAATGATGTATTCAATACTGTAAACGAAAGTGGCGATCACGGATCGTTTAATTCGTGGGGACGTGACCGATACTGGCACCCTGATAAAAAGGTACTTGACTCTATAGTTGAGAACCATTATGATATTGCCATGCTTGATGTGGTAAAACCAATTATTCTCCGCAATAACCGCATGCGTTGCGATCACGGCTGGGATATTGATCTGGATGATGGCTCCAGTAATTATATTATTTACAACAACCTTTGTTTGAATGGTGGCATAAAACTCCGTGAAGGTGTAAACCGTGTTGTTGAAAACAATATCATGATCAACAATACATTTCATCCACATGTATGGTTTCGAAACAGCAACGATGTTTTCCGCCATAACATTGTTTCAACCGGTTATCTGCCAATTGGTATTACTGTTTGGGGAAAAGAAACAGATTACAATGTCTTTCCTGATTCGGCATCGCTTAAAGCTGCATGGAGCAGGGGAACGGATAAACATTCGGTGTGCGGTTACCTGGATTTTATGGATCCAACAAATGGCGATTTTCGGTTGAAAAATGGATCCATTGGATTTACTGCGGGGTTTAAAAATTTTGCAATGGATAGCTTTGGAGTCCTATCTCCGCAGTTGAAGGCATTGGCCAAAAAGCCACTATTGCCTTCGGTGATTGCGCTTGACAAGATAGAAGGGAATCCCGTGATTGATTTTATGGGAGCCAAATTAAAAAACCTTGCTACGCTGGGCGAACGTTCGGCAACTGGTATGAATGATACAACAGGCGTGTTGGTTGTAGAAGTGAAACCCGGTTCTGCTGCCGCTAAATTTTTGCAGGCAAATGATGTGATCTTATTATTCAACAATAAAAAGGTAAATAAACTGAGAGACTTGCTTGAAGCAAGAATGTCAGTGATAGGATCAAATACGGAAGTATTGATCTTTCGTAACCAGCAAGAGATAAAAATGCATGTTGAATTGAATGGAGAGAAATAAATCAATGTCGTTTACTTAAGCTTTAGTTAGTCCCTAATCAACCGCCGACGGGGCTGATAGCCGCCGTTGGGGCTAACCGAACCCCGTCAGCGGTTGCAAACCCTGACGGCGGTTATCCTTAAGTAAACGACATTGAGAAATAAATTATTAAAATAAATATCAAAAACTTTATGACAAGATTTCGTTTCATGGGAATGCTGCTCTGCATCTGTATGACCAGTTTCTCTTATGCCCAAACAAAAGCACCTGCACCTTTTGGCCCGGTTCCATCTCAAAATCAAATGCGATGGCAGCAAATGGAGTACTACTCTTTTGTTCATTTCTCATTAAACACTTATACAGATCAATCCTGGGGCTTTGGCGATGAAGATGTAAAATTATTCAATCCCGAAAAATTAGATTGCCGCCAGTGGGCACGCATTTGCAAACAAGCGGGGATGAAAGGAGTTATCATAACAGCAAAGCACCACTGCGGTTTTGCCCTGTGGCCTTCAAAGTACACGGAGTACTCCGTAAAAAATGCTCCATGGAAAAATGGAAAAGGTGATGTGGTTCGTGAGATGGCGGATGCCTGTAAAGAATACGGTTTGAAATTAGGCATCTACTTATCGCCCTGGGATAGAAACCATCCGGACTATGGAAAGCCTGAATACATTACTTATTTCAGAAATCAACTCACCGAATTGCTCACTAACTACGGACCTATTTTCGAAGTATGGTTTGATGGCGCCAATGGTGGTTCAGGATATTATGGCGGCGCCAATGAAACCCGTAAAATAGATGCTACCACTTATTATGACTGGGCAAATACGTATAAGCTGATTCGCAAATTGCAACCAAATATTGTGATATGGAATGATGGTGGTGAGAGAGCCGATCTGCGTTGGGTGGGAACTGAAGGTGGGTGGGTTGGTGAAACAAACTGGAGTTTATTAAATGCCACAGGCGAAGTGCCATTTAACATGCTTCACTATGGTGTAGAGAATGGAAACTCATGGGTGGCTGCAGAAGTAAACACTTCAATAAGGCCGGAGTGGTTCTATCATCCGAATGAAGACGCCAAAGTAAAAACAGTGCCCCAATTAATGGATACTTACTACAATTCTATTGGGCGCAATGGTTCATTTTTGCTCAATTTTCCCATCATGCCAAATGGGTTAATTCATCGGAATGATGAAAAAGCGGCGCTTGGACTTGCGAAGGCAGTAAAAGAAGCGTTTGCTGTGAATCTTGCTGCAAAATCAAAAGCAACAGCTTCAAATGTTCGTGGTAATTCAACACAATTTGATGCAGCTAAAGCAATAGATAGTAATAAAGAAACTTATTGGGCCACTGATGATGATGTAACAAAAGTTTCGCTGACAATTGATTTCGGCAAGCCAACTACATTCAATCGTTTTTTAGTACAGGAAAATATTCGTTTAGGTCAAAGAGTAAAAGGCTTTAATGTTGAAGCGCTTGTTGATGGAAACTGGAAAGAAGTAACAAAAGGCACAACGATTGGATACAAACGCATTCTTCGTTTTCCAAGCGTGAAAGCAACACAGGTTCGCTTCAACATTACCGACGCGAAAGCTTGTCCTGTAATTTCCAATATCGGAATTTACAATGCACCACAACTGCTGGCGCCTCCTTCAATTACCAGGAATCAATCGGGCGAAATAAAAATAATTCCGGTTGATGGAGAGTCGGTTGTTTACTATACATTGAATGGAACTGTTCCAACTATCAGATCGAAAAAATATACAAAGCCATTTCAAACAGAAGGGAAGTTAGAAGTAAGAGCAATTGCTTTCGATCCTGCTACAAGCAAAAGCAGCCCTGCGTCTCATGAAAAATTTGATATCCCCAGGAAAGAATGGAAAATTATTGGAATCGGAGATGAAAAAGTCTATGCCGTTCTTGATGGAGATCCGCATTCGGTATGGCACCAGCCAAAGGGTACAAAATTACCTGCAGATCTGGTAATTGATTTAGGCAAAGAAGAAAATCTCAGCGGCTTCAAATACTTCCCTGATCAGGGTTTATGGGGGCCGGGCATCATCACTACTTACCAATTTTATATTTCGAACGACAATAAAGAATGGAAGCTGGCAGATGAGGGTGAATTCTCCAACATAAAGAACAATCCTCTTTGGCAAATTAAAAAATTTGCATCTATAAAAGCCCGCTATATTAAATTAAGGGCCTTAAAAAATACAGAGGATAACGATAATATAGGATATGCTGAAGTGGATATAATTACCAACTAAATGCCTGGTGCAGGTTAGTGGATATAGGGAGTTAAAATCAGGTAACTATATCGAAAATAAAAAAGGGCTGCATTTGTGCAGCCCTTTAAACTTAAATGAATCTAAATTATTTACAGGGTAAGAAATTATAAGTAATCCGGGCTGTATCAACTTTCAGCATAGCACTTTCCCACTTTTGTACACCTGTTAAATCCCATCTATTGTACCAATAGCCGGACTCCTGGCAATACTTTTCTAAATGCTTTACAGATACAAAACGATGGATATCAATGATAGCACGTTTAAAGACGCCAAAAAAAATATTTTTGGATTATGGATTTCACACCGCGGGTTTGTAAACTCTTTTATTTCAATAATGAATTTAAAACTCATTTCATAAAAGGCTACAAAATCGGAACAGGAAGTTTTTAATTATATCTCCAAGCGATACAGTGTCATCTGGACTCCTCTGCAACCCGCCTTTCTAACCAAAACCTGGTTAAAATCAGTTGTTTGCAACATTTTGTGCCATAGTATGCAACATTCGGGAACCCTGTTTTAAAGGAACCGGGAGTAGTTTTACAGCAGTCAATCAAGCAAAAGATTGCTGTATATGAAATTAAGACTGCTAATACCAACCATCCCTGATTTTTCCCTATTTAATTCCATCTTGACTGATATTCCGTCATACACCCAGGCAAAGGGAGAATATGCAGGTTTTACCAATGGCGACGATACAATCTGCGCTTCCGGAGAAAAGAAGCCCTTATTCATAAATACAGATTCAATCTTTTCTTTCTATTTAGAACTGCTGCAATATACCTCTCAAATGATTGCAGGAAAACCTGTCAATGCTCATTATATAGTCAAATTAAAAGTATAAATATGAAATCATCCAAAACGATTCGCTTACGATTATTACTGTTATGGGGTACTGGACTGCTACTCTTCGCAGGCAACAATGCATTTGCGCAAACAAAAGTTAGCGGCAAAATTATCAATGAGAGAACATTGGCTCCAACCCCGGCAGCAACGGTTACCATCAAAAACACCAGTCGCTTCGCGGTGGCTGACCAGGCGGGAACTTTCTCGATTGATGCTTCTACCGGCGATGTGCTGGTAATCACCATGATAGGGTATCTGAAAAAAGAAGTAGTGATCGGTAAAAACACCGTCAGTATCCAGGTAAAGCTGGCTGAAACCAGTTCCGAATTAGACGATGTAGTAGTAATTGGTTATGGAAGAGCTAAAAGAAAGGATCTTACAGGTGGAATATCCTCTATTTCTGGTGCAGATCTCCGAAAGACTCAGCCTACTACTTTCGACCAGGCTCTCCAGGGAAAGGTTGCAGGAGTTATGGTGCAACAAGTATCAGGGCAACCTGGTGGCGGTGTATCTATTCAAATACATGGTATATCTTCTGTCAGTGGCTCTAATTCGCCATTGTATGTTATTGATG
>JBDSAP010000430.1:0-3164 GCA_039922055.1 Ferruginibacter sp. | reverse complement strand
TTACCTTTAAATCTTTTATTGAACCCGTACTTTCCATAATCAAACAAAAATATCTTATTTTGCCTGCTTAAATAAAACTATTGAATTCATCTTTTATAATACAACCTGCCAAACTCATTACAGAATCTGCCGATCTATACATCAAGATCAAACCCCACGGGCTGTCTTATATAGTATTGGAGAACAATGTATGCATGACCCTGGCCATTTACCATTTTAAAGCAGGCGCCACAGACGAGAAGGCTGTAAGTTTTATTCACCAGGTGATGGTGGAGCAGCCTGTTTTGCTGCAAAAATTCAATAAGGTATATATCATTTACGGGTACGAACAAACGATATTGGTACCTCACCGGTTCTTTACAGGCGAGGATAATAAAGCGATGCTGGAGCTGGTTTTTGGCGATACAAGAGAGTCAGTGATCAGTACAGATTTTATGTACCAGCAAGGTATTCATAATGTGTACAGCGTGCCTGCGATCATTCATTCAGTGATGCTGCGATATTTTTCGTCTGCCATATTTAATCATCTTTTTTCGTTGTTGCCACAGGTTGTAAATGGTGGTGGAAGTCACCTGTATTGCATTTTTAACACCGGGCAACTCACCTTATTATTGCAAAAAGAAGGAAGGCTGCAGGCTATGCAAAACTATTCGTACAAAACCCCGGAGGATGCCGCCTATCACCTGTTGAATCTTTGCAGAAGTTTTGAGACAGATATCAACAGCACTACAGTACATCTTAGCGGAATGATAGATGCTGCATCTTCATTATATGCGGAATTGTATAAATATTTTGGCAACTTATTCTTTGAAGCGTTGCCCGAAGAATTTGAATACCCCGAACAGATCGGTAAATATCCATCACATTATTTTAGTCATTTATTTGCCATAGCAAAATGCGTATAATCAGCGGAACCCATGGAGGCAGAAAAATACATCCGCCTGCAAAAATGCCTTATACACGGCCTACGACTGATATTGCTAAAGAAGGTCTTTTTAATGTTATAGAAAATAACCTTGATATAGAATCATTAAAAGTGCTCGACCTGTTTGGCGGCACAGGAAGTATCAGCTATGAGCTTTCCAGCAGGGGAGCGCCCGATATTACGATCGTGGAAAAAGATCCTGTAATGTTTGCGTTTATTAAAAATACTGCTACGGCCCTTGAGCTGCCAAATTTTAAAGTGGTGCGATCCGATGTTTTTAAATACATAGATACTGAGCCGGGTAAATTTGATTTTATTTTTGCAGGCCCCCCTTATGCGCTGGCTAATATCGACGAGCTGCCGAAGAAGATATTTGAAAAAAAATTATTAAACGATAAGGGATGGTTTGTTTTGGAACATACGCCACGAAACGATTACAAAAAATTTACTGGCTATAAGACCGAAAGGAATTATGGTACTACTATTTTCTCTATATTTATCATGTAGGGACAGAACTAAAATTATCTCCTGTTGCCTGCCATTGGATGATGATTCCATATCCCAAACGATGAAGAAAATAGACATTCGCCCGGTTTACATTGCAATGCGCAACGGGCTAACGCCCGCTGAAAGAAACAAGATGGACGACCTGATATTAATTCAGTTTCAGCGCCTGGAAATCGACATTCCTTCACTTATAATGACCTATTCGCCGATTCGCAAATCAAATGAATTTGATCCACAGGTGATTACCGATTATTGTTATTTTAAAAATCCCGGGCAACAATTATTTTACCCGGTGATGATAGAAAGCATGGCAGATCCGCAATTAATTTCAGTGATAGTGGATGATGAGACTGTTTTCCATGTAAATAAATATGGCATAGAGGAGCCAGTGGATGGCATTGATATGTTCCCCACTGAAATTGACCTGGTGCTGGTGCCTTTATTAGCTTTTGATAAAAGAGGCAATAGGGTAGGATACGGAAAGGGTTACTACGATCGTTTTTTAACACAATGCCGGAAAGATTGCCTGAAAATAGGATTCAGCTATTTTGAACCAATCAGCCATATAGATGATGTTAACAGGACTGATATAAAACTTGATTATTGCATAACTCCTGAAACTATATACCAATTTTAGTAATTTGCAGCCTCGGTAATAATGCCGCCCAGGGTCTCATCTCAACGACACAAATTGCTAAGAAGCTTCAGATATTTATTTTTCCCCGTTTCTATATTATATGGATTGATAGTATGGATCAGGAACTGGCTTTTTGATAGAGACTACCTGAAATCTGCCGCATTTAATTTTCCTATTATCTGTGTTGGCAATCTTGCTATTGGCGGCACCGGCAAAACGCCGATGGTGGAATACCTTGCGATGCTATTAAAAGATAAGTACGAGATCGCTACACTTAGCCGCGGCTATAAAAGAAAAACAAAAGGTTTTGGTATTGCAAATGATAGTACTACCGCGTTGGAAATTGGCGACGAGCCGATGCAGTTCCATCAAAAATTTCCTTCGATTACCGTGGCAGTAGGGGAAGAGCGGCTGGTGGCTATTCCACAGTTACTGCACGAAGAACCAGGCACTGAAGTAATTATTCTTGATGATGCGTTTCAACACCGAAGTGTGAGGGCCGGGTTAAATATTATACTCACAGAATTTACCGACTTGTATACCCGTGATTTTTTTGTACCTGCCGGCGATTTGAGAGATACAAGAGGGAGTGCAAAAAGGGCCGATATGATCATTGTGACAAAATGTAAAAAAGAATTGAATGAAGAGGAAAAGAATTCGATAGTGGAGGAGCTGGCTCCGCTGGACAAACAGCAGGTATTTTTTACAAAGATCATTTATTCCCAGCCGTATCATCTTTTTAGTAAAGCGCAATTTGATATCACGCCGGACCTTGACATACTGTTAATTTGCGGCATTGCAAATCCAAAACCATTACAGGAATATTTGAACAAACATGTGCAGTCCTACGATATGCTACGATACCCGGATCATCATATATTTTCCATTGACGACCTGGATGAAATTAAAAAGCAATTTGGCATGATACCTTCTGCCAATAAAATTATAATTACTACAGAGAAAGATGCGGTAAGATTGCAGAAGTTTGAAAACCAGTTACAGGATTTTCCTATCTATGTGATGCCGATTCAACATTCATTTTTATTCAACGATGCAAAGCGGTTTGAAGAAAGTGTAATTAATTTTATCGGATCA
>JBDSAP010000429.1:0-8704 GCA_039922055.1 Ferruginibacter sp. | reverse complement strand
CAAAAAGTTGTCTGCCAATACAAGGATACAGGGTGTTCTATACAAAAATTGAAAAAGACCATACGGCTTTTTTGAAAAAGAAAAATGCCCGTTCATTGAAGTGTGCTTTTTAACTTGACACTTAACAGTAAAACCATATTTATAGAAAAAAATAGCAACCATATTAAAAATTAATCAACCAGCGATGCAGCACATTCTCATCATTGAAGAGGGCGATGCAACGATGCCCCTCATTGCTTCACAGCCCGGACCAAAAACCTTTGCACTGGTTCCAAAAAAATTGGGAAGACTTTTAAATATTCATCTTCCAGGTTTCAAATAAATCATCAATTCAATTTAGCCTTCGGTTGCTTCAAATGTTTGTCCAAGAATTTTTCCATGGCGCCATAAAAATCATACTGATTGTTTTGGTTGTGGAAGCCATGACCTTCATCTGTTTTAACCATATACTCTACCTGCACACCCCGCTTCTTTAATGCTTCCACCATCTGGTCGCTTTCTGCTTTATTTACCCTTGGGTCGTTGGCGCCCTGGGCTACAAATAATGGGGTAATAATTTTATCGGCACTTAGCACCGGCGATGCGGCAGCCATCAATGCACTATCTTTTACGGGGTCGCCTACCATCTCATGAAACTGCTCGAGGTAGGGCTTCCAGTAAGGCGGTATGGTATTCATGAATGTAAACAAATTGGCAACGCCTACATAGTCAACGGCGGCAGCATACAAGCCCGGCGTATACGCAACGCCGGCCAGTGTTGCATAGCCACCATAGCTGGCGCCATAGATCGCAATTCGTTTGGGATCTGCAATGCCTTCCTTCTTCAAATACTCCACACCATCGGTAATATCGTCCTGCATTTTTTTGCCCCATTCCCTAAAGGATGCTTCCCAGAATTTTCTTCCATAACCGGTACTGCCTCTAAAGTTCATTTGTAAAACCGCATAACCACGATTTGCCAGGAACTGCACTTCGGGATTAAAGCCCCACTCATCTCTTGCCCAGGGCCCGCCATGAGGATTTACCACCACAGGCAGATTTTTTGCCTCTACGCCTTTTGGTAGGGTGAGGTAACCATGAATGGTAAGGCCGTCCCTGCTGGTGTATGTGATGGGCTTCATGTGCGCCATGTCTTTTTCATGGAGCCAGGGGTAAGGGTCGCCTGCTATTGCGGCATCCTTGCTGGTGAAATTATACAGGTGGTACTTTGCGGGGCTGCGATCGTTGCTTGTCCATACGATGCCCTTGGTACGGTTATCATCATAGCCTACTATTTCTACATCGTAACCATCAAACTTCTTTTTAAGGCCGCCATAAATATCTTCCCATTCCTTATCAAAGAAATGGTGTTCATTTTTTTCGGCAGACCAGGACACCCTTGCGAGTGTTTTTTTCTTGCGGTCGTAAAAAATTCCTGAAAGATCGTAGTCAGGATTTGCATATAATTCTTTTACTTCTTTTTTTGCTACGGGGTCATACTCCACCAGCGTGGTCTTGTCGCGGTTGATATTGCTGAGCACATACATGTGCTGGTTAGCCGAGTCGAAAGCCTGTGGTACAAAGCTTTCTTTGAACGAGGTGGTTACCAAAGTGGCGAAACTATCCTTATCAGAATTGCGGTAGAGATACGTGATGTTAACGCCATCTGTTTTGGTAGCAAGGCGTATCACACCACTGTTATCGGAGTACCAGCTATCGTAATTCATTTTGTTTTCGTACAACAGGGTCAGCATGCCCGTTTCAATATTGAGCAGGTAGGGATCAAAATATTGTTTGTCCCTTTTATTGATCTGCACCATCATTTCTTTTTCCTTGCCGGGGATATACCGCATGTCATCCATAAGTCGGAGCGATAACCGGGAAAAGGTGTAAGCGCTTTCAGGTCGCTGCCATCTGCTTTTACTGAAAACACCTGGAAGTTCTCGTCACCACCAATATCCTGTCCGTAAACGATGCGGTCGCCCTTCCAGAAATAGCCCCCGATGCTACGTGCCGTGTCGGATGTAACTCGTACCGCATCGCTATCACCGGTTTTCTGCACATAGATATTCATTTTGCCTTTGTAATCGGCACGGTAAGAAAGAAAATTGCCATCAGGAGAAATGCGGAGCGTAGACTTCTCGCCGTTCTTGAAAAAATCTTTCATGTCAACAACGGGTGCCGGGCCATCGCTTTCTTCTTTAGGTTTGCAGCCGGTAAAGAATAGTATGGCTACCGCAAACAGCAGTGAAACTGGTGTAAGTTTTTTCATGATCATTTTATTGGTTAAAAAATTTAGAGAAGTAATATAATTTATTTTAACCGGTTTTTATTAGCTGGTTTTGTAAATGGTATCAGTGATTTCGGTGTTGGTATGTGCTGCGGGTAGCCGTTTGTTAATAAAAATCGTCCGTTGGCTAATTGCATTTCTACATTCCTTTTCCCGGGTTTAATTTGCATCTAAAATAAAATTGAAATGAAATACTTATTTAACATCTTTCTATTGTGCCTCGCCTGTTTCACTTTTAAATCCTGCAATACTGCTACTCCGGAAAACTATTTCGACCAGGCAGTTTTAAACACCAATATGTTGGTGGGATTTGCGGGCAGCGGCATGGCAAGAGAACTGGAATCACCTTCGGTAAAGATGGAGGAAGGTACGGGTAAGGCGGTGCCGATGAAGCGCAAAGAAGTGGTAAATGACCGGATCAAATACCTGGAAGAAAGCCTCGGTAAGATAAAGGATCTGAAGGAAACGCCGGATACCAAAGAGATGCTGCAAAGCTCTTTGGCCCTGTATGAATACGTGCTGCCAGTGTATAAAAAAGAGTATGTGCAACTTGCTGCCCTGTATGATGAAGGTGCTGACAAGGAAAAAATACAATCGCAGTTGCAGGGCATCAACGATAAATATTATTCAAAATTTAATGAGCTGATGGACAAACTCATCAATACAGGCAAAAGTTATGCGGAGCGGCATTCAATAAAGGTTAATTGGGGAGTAGGTGGCGGCCAATAAATGATGCGCCACTGATGTTTTGCGTGTATTAAGTTTCTGAACGATCATTATTTTATCACCGCACCCTGGTCTATCCAGCACCTGAGCAACCAATTATACAATGACTTTTTTATGACTTCGTTGCCTGCCAATTGCCAGGAAAAGAATTGGCCCAATAGTAGGAACAAACATTATTACAAGCGTCCAAACAAGCTTTGTTATTGGGTTAGGATAGTTGGTCCTTAAAAACATGATCAGCGCTATTACCAAAAGCACGAGAGATAGAAAACTTAATAATGTCCAAACGAGTAGCCCCAGTTCGGGAGTTAGTAATTCCATATTTTTTATTTTTAGGGTTTTAATACCTTTTTTTCAAAAAAAATACTCAGGCAAAGTTTGCTTTTTGCAAATGTTTTAATGAAACATCGAGGTACCTGGGATTTGAAAACATGCTCCTCTTTCGGTCACTCCATTCTTCTAATTTCTGGGAGATTATCTGTCTCTCAAGAGTTTTTTCTTTTGTTGAAATATAATCGATAGAAGATAATAGTTCAAGAGCAAAGTCAGAATAAAACCCCTGGAGAAAACCTATAGTCTTTTGTGCAATTTCTAATAGATCCTGATTACTTTCAACGTGCGTTTTTACTGCTTCATAAGCATCAGCTACTAAAGTCAGCGGTTCAAAAGGCTTTTTATTCATATCGCTATATCCCATTAGATAACTTCCGTTTATCGCGTTTAATACAAACCTTACTTTGCCTGAGTAAGGTCCATAAAAATTGGGCTCATATTCTAACTTAAAATATTTTTTTGCTCCGAACTTTTGTAAAAAGTAACAAACTTTTTCACTTGAAAATTCTGATACATATTCCCCATTTTTTACTAAATCATACAGGACATACAATAGCAATGCTCGTGCATCTGTAAGTTTGACTCTTTCTTTTTTTAACTGCTCCTTTATCTGTGCGGTCGGTTCATAGACAAAAATTTCTATGTTCAAATTCGCTAATTTTTGTTCAATAATTTTTTTGACCCTTTCCCATTTCAATCCACCATTTCCCGCACCCAGGGGAGGAATTGCAATACTTTTTATTTGATTTATTGTTATTACTTCGATAAGGTCGTCTAAACCATCTTCAATGTATTTATATTCTGAAGGCTTGCGCCAATCTGTTTTTGTTGGAAAATTAACGATCACCTTTTCTCCTGAACTTATATTGGTATCGTGCGTAATAAACATTTTCCCAACTTGTATCTCATCATTTTGGCAAGCTTTTTCGTAAGATTTATAATTATTTGGATATGCTTTTTTAAACTGCAAGGCAATGCCCTTTCCCATAACACCTACAGTATTTACAGTATTCACTAATGCTTGAGCAGTGCTGTCTAATATGTTTCCAGTTACGTAGTGTATCATTGTTTTCTCTTTAGTAATAAGCATTTGGTATTATCTTGATTTTATCTTCTTCAATACCCATGTCTAATAATCTCCGTTTAGCATCTTCATTGTAACAACCAAACCCCAATATAAGTTTTGGTGATAGATCATCACGAATTAAAAACTCCGCTTGTTTTTTTCTTCTAATATTCAAGTTCTCTTGCCCGCCCCAATATGCCTGAATATACCTCAATCCTCCAATCATTCCAAATGCCAATTACTCCACAAGCAAAGCTCCCCAATGATATACCGCACAAGAGGGCGATGCAAGGATGCTGCTCATTGATACATTGCCTGGACAAAGAATTTGCATTTCAATCATCAGGCGATTTATCAGAAAATAGGCTTTGCTCCTTTTCATTCTTTGCGTGAAAAATAATAAAGTAAACAAACATCATTATTTTATCACCGCACCCTGGTCTATCCAGCACCTGAGCATATCCCGCTCTTCGGGTGTCATTCCGGTCTTGTTATTCTGCGGCATTGTTTTCGTCGTTACTACCCGTTGCATGATCTTGTCTTTCATTTTTACAATGTCTTGCGGCGTGTCGTACACAACACCATTTGGTGGGGCGGTATATACATCATCGGTTGGTTTGGATGAATGACAGCTAATACATCTTTGATTGATCACCTGGTTGATTACCGCAAAATTTACTGTCTCCTTACATTCACCAGGTGTTCTTTGCGGCGCTGAAATAAAACTTGCTGCGAGCAGTATGAGTACAGATACTGGTAGCACCCACACATTGTATTGTCCTTTTTCTTTCAGGTTGAGCCAGTGTTTTATTCCCGCTGTGCCCAACGAAATGGCTGCCAATATTGCCCACGGATATTGAAAGCCGAAGGTGGATGGAAAGTGATTGCTCACCATCACAAACAAAACCGGCAGGGTAAAATAATTGTTGTGTAATGACCTGGCAAGGGCTTTCTTCCCGAGTGAAGGATCAAGCGGCCTGCCTTCTTTAGCAGCTTTCACCATTGCTTTTTGCGAAGGGATGATGATGAAGAAAACATTTGCCACCATCAGGGTTCCTATCATGGCGCCGAAATGAATGTAGGCTGCACGTGCGCTGAATACATGACTATAAAAAAATGCGAATCCTGTTGCAATGATGACGCCTACTATTGCAAATAAAGGGGTTTTTTTAACGAGCGCTGTTTTGCACAAAAGATCATAAATGAACCACGCCACAATGAATGAACCGATGCCGATGCCAATGGCGGCGGCAGTGCTTATATCCAGTACATTCGCATCTATCATCGTTGCCCTTGCATTAAAATAGTACACCACAAACAATAAGCAAAAGCCGGACAGCCAGGTAAAATATGCCTCGTATTTAAACCAGTGTAAATGCTTCGGGATAGTTTTTGGAGCTACCTTATACTTTTCCAGGTAATAGAAACCGCCTCCATGTACGGCCCATAAATTACCGGCCAGTTCATCTCTTACATTCTCCGTGCGGTTCAATGCATTTTCTAAAAAAACAAAATAGAAAGAAGCGCCTATCCAGGCAATACCAAAGGTGATGTGCATTAATCTTACGACAATGTTGAGCCATTCCATCAGGTGACCTTCCCATGGAGTGCCTTTAACAACATACCAGGTGTAAGCGATGGCAATTACTATTACGAGTACCATGGAAGTGTAAATAAAACCCTGTGAAAGGATCATGGTTTCTTTTCGGGCTTCAGTTCCATCATCTTGTTGAGGATTTTTTTTGAGCGCATTAAACTGGTAGGTCATAATGCTGAGCATTACTAATATTAAAGCGAGAACTCCATAGATCAGCGCAATAAGCATTTGTGGAAGGTTTAATTTTTGCACGGTGAGTCACTCCTAAAGAGTGACTCACCGGTAAGCACACAATTTAAATTATAGTTTTGTATTTTTAAACATTCCGTTTTACTGAAGCTGTTTGTATGGAACCGATAAAAATTTGTAGATGCCGAATTTGTGAGCAGCTTTAAGTTGAACGGATTTTTTATAAAAACAAAAACCACTGCATTGATAGCCATCCATAGTAACAAAACGGTATTGCCCAATGGCATGCAAGAAGCAGTTGTACTGGTAGAAAATGGCAGGATACTGGACGTACTTCCGAACTTGCAAAATGATGAGCAGGTGGAATGGGTAGAAGCTGGCGATTGTGTATTGATGCCGGGTGTGATAGATCCGCATGTGCATATTAATGAACCCGGCAGAACTGAATGGGAGGGCTTTGATACGGCTACCAGGGCAGCTATTGCAGGTGGCATCACTACGTTAGTTGATATGCCATTGAATGCATCGCCGGTTACTACAACCGAAGCAGCCTTTGAAAAAAAGATAGCTGCTGCACAAAATAAATTACATACAAACACAGGTTTTTGGGGCGGCCTCATTCCTGGTAATGAAGGTGAAATTGAAAGGCTTGTTGAAAAAGGAGTGCTGGGTTTCAAAGCATTTTTGACTCATTCGGGTATTGATGAATTTCCCAATGTTACCGAAGCGGACCTGCGCAAGGCTATGCCATTGATCGCAAAGCATGGGTTGCCATTACTGGTGCATTGCGAACTAACGGACAACCTGCAACGCTCTTCTGATGATGTACGGTCTTATAACAATTACCTGCAAACAAGGCCAGCAAAATGGGATGATGATGCCATTCAATTGATGATACAGCTCTGCGAAGAATTTGAATGCAGGGTGCACATTGTTCATTTATCTTCCGCAAGTTCTATCGGGCAAATTAAGGCAGCTAAAGACAAAGGTTTACCGCTGACGGTGGAAACCGGGCAGCATTATTTATACTTTAATGCGGAGCAGATAAAAGATGGACAAACACAATTTAAATGTGCGCCACCAATACGTGAAAAGGAAAACAATGAGCGGCTATGGGATGCCCTGAGGAGTGGCATCATCGACTTTGTTGCAACGGATCATTCCCCGGCCACACCTGTTTTAAAAGAAATGGAAAGTGGTAATTTTATAAAAGCATGGGGAGGTATCGCATCGATTCAATTTGCTTTGCCCGTTTTGTGGACGGAGGCCAAAAGAAGAAATTGTAATTTTACAGATGTGGTAAAGTGGCTTTGTGAAAATCCTGCAAAACTGATTGGTAAAGAAAAAAGTAAAGGTAAAATTGAGAAAGGCTTCGATGCGGACCTGGTGATAATGGATGAACAAAAAATGTTTACAGTAACAGAAGGGATCATTCATCACCGCCATAAGATAACGCCTTACTTAAATGAGCAATTATACGGGGTTGTGCAGCAAACTTATCTTGGTGGAAAAAAGGTGTATGACAATGGCAATTTTTTGCAACTAAATGGTGGTGAAATAGTATTGAACCGGTGATCTCATCGATCAGCACCGTTTAGTTGAGGTTGGTAGTTTGCCCGTTCCCCAAAGCTTCCTTAGTACAAGAGGGCGATGCAACGATGATGCAATGGAAAACAAATGCCAGGACAAAAATTTGCAGCAATCAATACTTAAAAGATTATAAGAATAAGTAAGCAATACAGTTCAAAAAAAACAAAGCTCTCCCAACCACATTCTCCAAAGCCCCCTTCAGGGGGTTGGGGGGTGAGGTCCTTAAACAAAACAATGACACCAAAAAACTATACCCAACTAACCGACCTCGCCGCCGAAAAGCTCGGTGCCAAAGCGCTCCTATGCAGCGATGATTTTTTTGCGGAGAAAGAGAACCTGTTGAAGCCGGGCAGGGGAATTTTTATACCGGAAAAATATACGGATCGTGGCAAATGGATGGACGGTTGGGAATCAAGAAGGAAAAGAGAACCCGGCAATGACTGGTGCATTATTCAATTGGCCACACCGGGCAAAATATTTGGGGTGGACATTGATACCAATCATTTCCTCGGCAATCATCCGCCTTTTGCATCTGTTGATGCTTTTAATATTAAGGACGCCGACACGGATGATTACGAACAATTAAAATGGATAGAGATACTGCCGAAGTCGGCGCTACAGCCGGGCTCGCAAAACCTGTTTGAAATAACAGATCAAAATGTGTACACACACCTGCGACTAAATATTTATCCCGATGGTGGTGTGGCAAGATTTAAAGTGTATGGCGAAGTGGTAAAGAACTGGGCTGCTGTTGGTGAAAATGATGCCGTGGATTTGGCTGCCGCGGAAAATGGCGGCAAGGCCATCTTGTGCAATGATATGTTTTTTAGTCACATGGACAACCTTATAATGCCCGGCCGTGGAGTAAATATGGGCGATGGCTGGGAGACGAAACGGAACCGTAATCCGGGTAATAAAGATTGGGTGATAGTAA
>JBDSAP010000428.1:0-3839 GCA_039922055.1 Ferruginibacter sp. | reverse complement strand
CCATGAAAAAATACAGTACAAGTGAGTTCCGATAAATCGGAATTAAAAAAATAACACAACGATGCCGCCATAAAAAACATCTGCTGGTCAACAAAAAAACACAAAGGTTTGACTTGTCAAAGTAGAATTAAATAAAATATTTTTTTATACAAGCAACGCTCGTTTAACAATATGCGTTTATCATCGGTAACGATTCTCCATTCTTTCACACTTAAAACATTTTTACATGAAAACAAATTACCCCCTGAGGTACTTCCTCTCCAGGGCATGTATCTTATTGTTTGCAACGCTCCTTGTAGTTAGCTGTAATAAAAACAAGGATAATATTTTTCTCCAGAATGCCATACAGCCAAAGCTGCTAAACACCTTTATTCAAAAAAATCTTGTCGCTAATGTAAGTGACTATAACCCTGTAACCATTGATCCTACGCTGATCAATGCATGGGGAATAGCGTTTAGCGGAACCGGCACAGCCTGGCCCAACTCAACCGATGGACATGTAAGCGAAGTCTACACCAGCGCAGGTCTTATTGCAAGACCGCCGGTAAATATTCCGGGCCCCGGTGGAATGCCCGGCGGAAGCCCTACGGGTATCGTCTTTAACGGCGGTAGTGATTTTGTGTTGCCAGCGCCTAACAGTGCGGCGGCCCGATTCATTTTTGTTGGGGAGGATGGAGTTATCTCTGGCTGGAACGGTGGCGCAGGCAGTAATGCGGTACTGATAAAAGATAATTCTGCCACTGCTGCTTACACCGGTCTTACTTCAGCAATGAAGGATTTTTCAAACCTATTATATGCCGCCAATTTCAAGGCAGGCACTATAGATGTTTTTGATAAAGATTTCAACCCTGTTTGGATGCCTTTCAAAGATCCTGGTTTACCACAAGGCTATTCTCCTTTTAATATACAGGCTATTGGTAACCTGCTTTATGTTGCATACGCTAAAGTTGACCCCAGCACGGGCGATGAAGAAGCAGGTATAGGTAAAGGGTATATCAGCATCTTTAATAAAGGCGGCACTTTTGTAAAACGTTTTGCCTCAGGCGGCCAGTTGAATGCGCCCTGGGGTATGGCCAGAACTCCTTCTACTTTTTTCCAAAGCAGCCAGGTTGACCCGGCCTCAGCCAACGCAATCCTTATAGGTAATTTTGGTGATGGCCGTATAAATGCCTATTCACCAGCGGGTTGGCCATTAGGAGTACTTGCAGTAGGTAAAAAACCAATAGTAATTCCGGGATTATGGGCTATTACATTTGCACCAGCAACAGCTACTTCAATCGACTCGAACAAGTTGTTTTTCGCAGCAGGCCCACGTGGGGAAACAGATGGCCTTTTCGGCTACCTCGTAAGAACTCTGAAATAATCAAAGGACCACATTAACAATACAAACCAGTAATAAAATCAACTCCTTTCCTGTTACCAGGACGGGAGTTTTTATTTGTCATAATCTTCGCTTGATCATAAGTTTACCTCACCTGTAAATTGGTTATAGTATGTCATCCCAGGGGTAATATGAAAACAAACGCTGACGAATAATGCATAAAAATAACATGGCCATTAACTGAGTGTCAATGGCCATGTTTCAGATGAAATTAAAATTTACTCTTCTGTTTTTGTCTTCTTTCCTTTTTTGGATTTCTTAGATTTTGTCTTATCAGTATTTGAATCGTCCGCTGGAATAAGTTCTATAAACTGACCATTCTTAAGTTGAACAGTTTTTCCACTTGGAAACTTTACAGATCCGCCCGAACTCACTATTGCACCACTTTGCAATTTATAATCTTTATCCAGTGTGGCTGCTGTGCCATTTTGAATAATGAGTAACGAATCGTTCCGCATAACAATGCGGTCTGTCTCTACTTCGGCGGTGGCACTTGAGCTGGCACTTGAAGAGTCGGCCTGTGTTTTTTGGCTCGTACTGTTTGAACTTGCAAGCGTGTCCTGGCTGCTCTTATTGCTTCTCAAATCAGGGGTAGCAGTATTGGTCAAACTACTATCACCAGGAGTAGTACGACTGTCAACGGTAGCGGACGTGTCGGGACGATTTAATTTGGATGAATCACTCCTTTGATCCAGGGTAGAATCAATTGCCCTCTTGTTATTAGTGTTATTCTTCCAACTGGAGGAATCTTTCTGCGACCTGTTTCCAGGTATCGTATCCTGCATATTTGCCGGTGGAACGCTTCCCCGGTTCAGCGATGTGTCCTGTGCCGTTATGGCTAAACTAAACATTGCAGCTACTGATAATCTGATTAATTTTTTCATGTGTTGGATTATTTAAGTTTAATAATTATTTATTGCCCATTCAATTAAATCTGTAAGGTTGAATTAAACACGGCTTATTCCCACCCTACTGTTCAAAAACCAAACCAGTCTATCTAATTAGTGGAGTTTTTTTAGAATATGAAATGGTGAATCCCCCTTTTGGGAAAAAAATGAAACACTAATCTTAAAAAAATAAATAATTCTATTCGAATAAATCCTATAATTCAGTTATCAGCCATTTAGACCGTTCTGTCCATAATTATAACTTGCCATGATGATATCTTCGCTGGATTTTAAAACTTATTGATTATTTTTCCTTTGAAAATAATTGTTCAACTAATAAAGAACCCAATGAAACGAATAACTGTATTTTGCGGTTCCAGCCTGGGTAACAAGCCGGCATTTAAAAACAAGGCGATTGAACTGGGAAAGGCCATGGTGCAAAGAAAAATAGACCTTGTATATGGAGGAGCCAGGGTAGGGATAATGGGAGTTATCGCGGATGCGGTGCTACAGGAAGGTGGCAAAGTGATTGGAGTATTGCCAAGGTTTTTACAAGCAAAAGAACTGGCGCATGATGGGCTTACTGAGCTTGTATTGGTAGACACTATGCATGAACGGAAAACCAAGATGACTGAATTGTGCGATGGGGTGCTGGCATTACCTGGTGGCTTTGGAACCCTCGAAGAATTGTTTGAAATGTTAACATGGGCACAATTAGGCCTGCATAAAAAGCCGGTTGCTCTTTTAAATATCGGTGGATTTTATGATAGCTTGAATGCACTCACGCAAACCATGGTTGACTATGGATTTTTAAAATCCTCCAATAGAGACATGTTATTAGTAAGTGACAAAATAGAGAACCTGCTTACGATGATGGAAGAATACCAGGCGCCTGAAGTGGTAAAATGGTTAAGCCCGCCCAATCTTTAGAGAGGACACAAAAATCTTCAGTCTTAATTCTTTCTATAATGTCATCTCCATTTCGCAAGCGGTGAAGGATCTTGATAAACCTATTGAAAGCAGGAAAGTATTAGCGTATAGCGCATTCGTATCCACATTTATTACCGATGTATAATGGTCGCAATTAACACCATTTACCTGATTAAATAATGCCGATAAATATCTCTCCTTATCTTCAATATCATTGCACCCGAAGTGAGCCACCCGGCCTGTGCTGAAATTAGATATACAATACGCAACTGGCCGCTTTTCGCAACAGGCAACCTGCAATGTATAGTTGCTCTGGGCTCGTTTTATACAATTAGTGCTATACTGCCAGGAAGGGTTCCATTCACAATTTTTACGGATCATTTCCCAGTCGGGTGCAGGCAGCGTTTCAATCTCAATGGGCAAATCTTCAGGCAATTTGGGCTTGCCCTGGTAGCTGTTCAGCTTGCGTGTTGTTAAAAAGCCAAGATTCTGATAAGTCTTTATCGCAGGCGTATTTTGTTCTATAACTTCCAACACTGTTTTAGTCACACCCGCATTTTTCAATTCGGAAATACTATGTTCGAATAACAAGTACGACAGCTTAAAACCGCGGTACTCCGGCAATATTCCAATAGCGGCGT
>JBDSAP010000427.1:0-13962 GCA_039922055.1 Ferruginibacter sp. | reverse complement strand
ATTTATCAGCGAACCGATAATTTATTCTTCCGAATTGAGAGGCTAAGGTATTGGTAGTTTGGCTACCGTTGGCGGTAAGATTCTGTACCTGGCCAATATCTCTCAAGGCATTATTGATCTGCTTATTACCCTGTGCGCTTATGTAACGGTATGTATTCTTCTGTCCCGAAACCCCCGCCACTACATCTATATTATGTTTTCCAAAAGCTTTAGTATAAGCGAGGGTATTTTCCCATAACCATTCAAAAGTATTATTAGCGCTTTGCGAATAAAGTGCATCCTGGTTGGCCCCACCTAAGCCATACTGTTCATCCCAGCGACGATCTTCCGGCTGAAAATAGTAGCCAGAATAATCACTGATATTAACACCCACATTGGTTTTAAATCTAAGGCCTGGAATGATAGTCGCCTCAAGAGAAGTATTAGCGAGCAGGTAATTATTCAGGTTTACGTAGTCGTTTGATTCGATATTATAAAGAGGATTGCCCCAGCTTTTTGTGTAAATATTTATCGGATTATAAAAGCCATAATTACCGTTGGCATCTTTTATTTGGTCAGTTAATTTATTACCGGTTATTGTCGGTATGAGTTCAGTCAATTGTTGTAAACCGCCCGTGCCAAAAGGAGTGTTTTGATCCTGCCTTGCATACTTGGCGCTGGTTGATGATTTCAGCCATTTGTTAACCGAATAATCCACGTTCAACCCAAGATTAAATCTTTTAAAATATGACCCCTTTACAATTCCTTTATGATCATTATATCCCACTGAGAATGCTGTTTGAACTTTATCATTTCCTCCCCTGACTGCCAGGTTATAGTTCTGCTTTAAACCAGCACGGTAAAGAGCATCCTGCCAGTCTACAGTTTTCAGCGAAGATGCATTGCTCCATTCTGGTAATGGAGTAAAACTTCCCTGCGTAGGATCTGCTGTAACCTCCTTCACCATCGCAGAAAATTCCTGCGCATTTAATACACGATATTTCTTTGGCTCTGATTGGAAAGAGTTGGCCGCATCCAGCGAGACCTGCACTCCATCACGTCTGCCCCTTTTTGTTGTGATGATCACAACACCATTTGCAGCTCTTACACCGTAAATGGATGCAGCAGATGCATCCTTTAATACATCGATGCTGGCAATATCACTGGGATTGATGTTATTAAGTCCGCCGCTGATAGGATATCCGTCTACTACGTACAAAGGTTCATTGCCATAGTTAGCAAGGCTACCAACGCCCCTGATCTGCACGCTCACTCCACCACCGGGCCTGCCATCATTATTTACTACCTGCACACCTGCGGCACGCCCCTGCAACGCCTGGTCGATGGTGTTAATAGGCACTTTGCCGATCTGATCGGCAGATATACTACTAACTGCGCCTGTTACATCTTTCCGACGCTGGGTGCCATAGCCCACCACAACAACCTGCTCCAGTTGTTTGGAACTGGATTGAAGCTCCACATTTATAGATGTTTGATTATTTAATTTTACTTCCTTTCCTGTGTAGCTCACAGAACTAAAGACCAAAGTCGCAGTAGGAGCAGCCGTAATAGAAAAGTTGCCTTTTTGGTCAGTTTGAGTGGCCGTCAAAGTTCCTTTTACCTGCACAGTTACATTTGATAAAGCACTATCCCCGGAAAAAACTTTACCTCGTACCGTTCCATCCTGAGCGGAAACAAACTGGGAGGAAATAAAAAGGGAAATGAAAAGCAGGGGGATTTTCCAGCTTGTTCGTTTAACAGAAGAATAAGTTTTACAAAGCAGCAAGCAACGTCTCATAAGTTTTGTTTTTAAGTTAGAAGGAGAGACCCATCCCTGATTTGTGGTAAGGTCTTTATTCATACAGTTCGCAAATTTATCCCAAACAGATACGGTATAATGATGGTATTTTATCCGAACATTGTCGATTAAGCATAATAAGTGTCAGCAACACTTTTAAACTCATCATACTTGCCTGCAAGCTTCTAATTATGCCCCGCGGGAGATGTATTTTTATTGATATTTTATTAGCCATTTACCCAGCTATTTCCAATATTTTTTTTCGCAGGACCTAAATAAAAAAACAGGGAAATTTATTTGTATTACCTTAACTACTCATTTTATAATCTCAATTTTTTTTATGAAGAAATTAGTCCTGGTAATAAGCTTATGCTTATTTATAGCAGCATCATTTGCTCAAACGGCCGCAAAAAAATACCCGGTGATCGATTTGAATTTTAAAAAGTATACGCTCGATAATGGGCTTACACTTATTGTGCATGAAGATCATAAAGCGCCAATTATTGCATTCAATGTTTGGTACCATGTAGGCAGCAAAAATGAAAAGCAAGGCAAAACCGGGTTTGCACATTTGTTTGAACACCTCATGTTTAACGGAAGTGAACATTTTAATGATGACTATTTTAAACTGATGGACCAGATCGGTGCGACTGATCTAAACGGAACAACCAATAATGACCGCACCAATTATTTTGAAAACTTCCCGGTTGAGGCGCTCGACAAAGTATTGTGGATAGAGAGTGACCGCATGGGGTTTTTACAGAAGGTAATTGATAGTGCCAGGCTGAGCGAGCAAAGAGGCGTTGTGCAAAATGAAAAGCGCGAGGGAGAAAATCAGCCCTACGCCGTTGCGGAAGAATTAACGGTAAAGAGCACCTACCCTGCGGGCCATCCTTACTCATGGTCTGTGATTGGGTCAATGGAAGATTTGAATGCAGCTTCATTGGACGATGTGAAGGACTGGTTTAAAACTTATTATGGCCCTAACAATGCGGTGATTTGTATGGCTGGTGATATTAAGGCAGAAGAAGCGCTGGAAAAAGTTAAAAAATATTTCGGCAATATTCCCGCAAGCCCCCCGATAGCGAAGCTTGCGGGATGGACCGCTAAGATGATTGGCAATCATTACCAGGTAGCTCAGGATAGGGTACCTCAGGCCCGCATACAAAAAACATGGAACATACCTGGTTGGGGCAAACCCGAAATGACCTATATGAATCTTTTGCTGGATATACTAACCAATGGCAAAACATCCCGGCTGTATAAAAGATTAGTGTACGATGATCAATTATCCAGTAACGTTTTTGCTTACACGCAGGAAAATGAAATAGGCGGGCAACTGAATATATTTTCGGATGCTAAGCCAGGTTTAGAACTGAATAAAATAAATGATGTAATAAATGAGGAGCTGAAAAAAGTATTAGCAACCGGTGTTACAGCGGCTGAATTGGAAAGGGCCAAAACGAGGGCCTTCACCGGCCTAATCAAAGGCATTGAACGCATTGGAGGCTTTGGAGGAAAAAGCGATATCCTGATACAGAACGAAGTATATGGCGGAAGTCCGGACTATTATAAAAAGGTTTACAAAAGAATTGCAGATGCAACACCGGCAAATATTAAAGACGTTGCAAATACCTGGCTGACGGATGGAGAATACAGGCTCGACATTTTACCTTATGGAGATTATGCTGCAGACTCTTCCTCAATGGATCGTAATGTACAACCGCCAATGGGTGCATCTGCTACTGTAAAATTTCCTGAAGTAAAAGAATTTACACTGAGCAATGGTTTAAAAGTTTCAATGGTAGAAAGAAAATCTGTTCCAATTGTAAATATGTCGTTGATGGTAGATGCAGGTTACGCCGCTGATCAATTCGGTTTACCGGGCCTTGCATCATTAACGGGGCGCATGCTCACCGAAGGAACTAAAACAAAAACATCTCTGCAGATAAGCGATCTGCAGGCTGATCTCGGAGCAAGCATTGGTAAATATTCTGACCTGGATAAAACTTACCTGACATTAGATGCGCTTAAAACAAATTTCGAGGGTTCTCTCAATTTATTTACGGATATACTATTAAACCCGGCCTTTCCAAAAAAAGATTTCGACAGGGTGAAAAAAGAACAGTTGCTTTCGATCAAACAGGAACAGGCGCAACCAGTTTTGATGGGACTTAGGATCTTGCCAAAGCTATTGTATGGCAATGGTCATGCTTACAGCAATCCTTTCACGGGCAGCGGTACCGAGGAATCAGTTAGTAAGATCATGAGGGATGATCTTATAAAATTCCATCAATCATGGTTTGTACCTAATAACTCCACATTAACCGTAGTAGGTGATATTACTGCCGATGAACTAAAAACCAAACTAGAGAAAAATTTTGCTGGCTGGAAAGCAAAAGACGTGGCTCAGAAAAACATCAGCGAGGTTGCATTGCCTGCACAGCCAGTCGTTTATATTATTGATAAATCGGGCGCACTTCAGTCTATCATTTTCGCCGCGGAGGTTAGCCCATCTGCGAAAGACCAGGATTACGAAGCCATAAAAATGATGAACAAGATATTAGGAGGGGAATTTACATCCCGTGTTAACATGAACCTGCGTGAAGACAAGCATTGGAGCTATGGAGCATTTACGGTGAATATCGATGCGAAAGGACCAAGTTTTTTCACCGGCTATGCACCCGTACAAACTGACAAGACAAAAGAATCAATAGTAGAAATGCAGAAGGAACTTACACAATATGTAAATGATAAACCGGTAACAGATGTTGAGTTTAATAAAGTAAGAGTTAACTCAATTATGCAATTGCCGGGCACCTGGGAAACTAATAACGCAGTGTTGGGCTCTTTACAAGACGCTATTAAATATAATCGTGGTATCGGATACTTAAACAATTATCCAACAATGCTACAAAATATGCAATTGCCCAATATTGTTAGCGCTGCAAAAAAAGTAATAAAAACCAACAGTCTCACATGGGTGATAGTAGGCGACCGGTCGCAAATTGAAAAGGGCATACAGGAATTAAATCTTGGCGTCATTAAGTATATTGACTCAGAAGGAAAAGAAGCAAAGAGATAATATTAATAGTCAGACCTTTTATCAAGTGTAAAGGCATAATAAAGTTTGAACCTGCTTGCCGCATTATTGCTTTTCAATTATTTTTTTCCATAAGAAATAAGATTAGCCATAATGCGGTAAGCGCCTTCAACACCCGAAGGCAACTGCCGGTGGAATGAATAAGCACAGTAGGTGTAATACCCCTTTCCATATTTAGCCATCAACCATCCGCCACTTTGCGGAGACTGGCCAACATCTTGTGTCGAGATGATCGGCACATACGCGGTATCCCATTTAGACCAGAATTTGGAACCTCTTTGTTCCACCCAGCTATCAAAATCCTTCGCTGTTATTTTGTTGGGGAAATTTAATACGCGGTGTTTTGTATTGAAAAAACTAATAGCAGAATTCTCTTCTGAAACTTCCTCCGAATTGCCCGGCAGCTCACCCGGAAATGGCGCCATAACAGCAGGAACAAATTCCGGCGTTTGAAAAAGAACAATCAAATGACCTCCTGCCTTCGCATAGTTGAGTAACCTCCGGTTGTAAGTATGCAGGTCCTGCCTCACTGCAAACGCCCTGGTTCCAATCATGATCACATCATACTGATCTAATCGTCCTGATGATAGATCTTTAGTATTAAGTAGTTGAACGGTAGCGCCTAATTGTTGCAGGCCCGATGGCACTTCATCGCCAACACCCATTACATAACCAACACGTATAGCCGCTGCCACCTTAACATTGATGCCTTTGATGATGGTGATGGCTTGATGATAAAGAACGGCCTGGTCGAGATCACGATGAACAATCAACTCGTATCCTTTCATGTAGGCTTTGCGATTGGCCCTGGCAACTGCTTCTATTTTGTATATTTTTTCTTTGATCGCAGGTATGGAAATATTGATCAAAAAATTACTTTTCTCCCCAGCTTTTTTAAATGAGAATGGTGTTTGTGCAGGTTGTACTTTCCAACCGGCTGGCGTAATCAAAGAAATGGTTCCGGTGATGGTGCTATCAAAATTATTTACCAGTTCAACTTCTGCTGTAATATTTTTTAATTTGTTATTCACCGGTATAATCCGCGTACCTGGTTTAACATTCACTGCAATAGCAGGCGCTGTTTTTAATGTATAAGTATCATACCCAAAAGGCAGATTGGCCTGCCTCACCTGCACCGGCATTTGTATGTCAATCAATTCATCGTTGACCAGGTAAGAAGCGGAGACTTGTAATGCAGGAGCGCTCCTTGGCAAATTCTCAAATTGTTGATCATACAATTTATATTGATTTTGCTGCATTGAATCCCTTCCAAAATAAGGTTGGGAAAAGTTGTTGGTTTCGGGGATCGTAACTATATAAGCCTGCGAAAATTTTTCATTCATCTTTAAAGATCTTAGACTATCCTCGCTGCTTTGAATCTTCCAATTAGCCGGAGCAACGAGGTTGATGCGTTTGGGTTCAATTGAAACGAGGCTATTATTCACCATCGCTACTTCCACCTTAAAGGGTTGTCCCGTAATAGCAAAGCCCATTGTTGGCTGTGGCTCGTAAAAGCTTCTTTTTTCTTTAGTATTTATTGGCACGGCCATCGCCTGCAAATGAATACTTAATGTAGTATTGATCGCATCCACGAATTGCTGCTCTTTTATGCGTAACATAAATAGCGCTTCCGGCTGATCAGTTATTAATTGAATGGCTGCACGGATCTTGGATAAGCCGTGTGTAAGAAACGGCACGATGCTGGCGGAATTCCCCGGCTCAAAAGAAAAAATTGCATGATCAATTTCTGCTGCTACATCCTTTAACAAATCCTCCATTCCTGCAGGCGCAGTTTCACCGCTTATTTTAAATATGCCGTTAATGGAAGTATCTATTCCATCAAAAAAACTATTTTCCATTTCGGTGCTTTTTACATTGCTCTTCAGTCGCTCATAATATTGCACAAAAGATCCATTCACTTCATTGCGCTGACCACCCACCTGCGACCTGTGCATACTATAACCAAGCAACGAAAAGTTTTTATAAGACTGTCCTAACCATGGGCTGTAGACGCCGGTATTCAATTGCACATTCCAATGTTCATTTTCTTTTACCCCACCTCGGTATAATTTCAATGCTTTCCATGGTCGCAAACCTTCCTTGCTGATTTGTTCCGGAAATGCCGTTGGATCGCCTGCAAGCTCGTATGCCAGTTGAGTAATTTCGCCGGCTGCCTGGTGATTGCCATGACCATCACGTGTGGTTCCATGAAAGCGGGAGATGATTACCAGCGGCCTGTTTATACGAATCACTCTTACCATTTCACTCAACACATTTTGTTTGCCCCACTTTTCATAAGCTTCTTCCACCCTTTTCGAAAAACCATAGTCGGCCAATTTGGTAAAATACAAATCATCTAATCCATAATAGCTTGCTGCTAACAAAAATTCTTCTGTACGTAACAAGCCCAACTGATCAAAAAATTCAACACCTAAAATATTGCCGCCGCTTTCGCCCCGATTCAGTGACAACAACGCAGTACGCACACCTTGTCCACGGCTGAGATAGGTCAGGAGATCAGCATGTTCATCATCAGGGTGAGCCTGGGTATGCAATACACTTGCTGTTGTTTTAAGTTTTAATAATTTTTGCCAAACTCCCGTCATGCCGTGATCTTGCGACAAATCTCTTGCTCCTTGTTTTTGTGCGGTTAGCGTTAGTATTTTATAGAGCGCCTGTTTATTATTTTGTGCTGATACAGATGGAAGCGTATAAATGATGCAATAGCCCGGGAAGCAGCAGTAGAAAAATAATTTGAAAAAGTGTAACAGTTGTTTTACCATGAGCATATTTGTTATTTGACTGGTTTAAAAAAACATATTTTATAAATGTCAAACAGACCTTAAAGAACGGCAGTAAGAGTTTCAGCAAATTGATGTTTTCGCTTCTACTGCACACTCCTTACATGACCTTTTTATTCACAAATAAATTTCAACAGGATGTGAATAAAACAAAATCTGAATTGAGGGTATATTAATAGGAAATATATAAAATATTGTTAAATTAGTATATTATTTCACCCCCCAAAACGATTACTTATGCACTTGAAACACTCGCTACAACGCTTGTCTATGGCGTTATTCAGCCTTCTTCTCTTCGGTACAATTTCATTCGCTCAGGAAAAAACGATCAACGGTAAAGTAACAGACGCAAACAAATTGCCTGTTAACGGTGCCACGGTGTTGGTCAAGGGTTCCACTAACGGTGTATCTACCAACGAGAATGGAAATTTCACTATAACGGTTCCAGGCCCACGCTCTACACTGGTGATATCCTTTGTAGGACTTGAAACTGTTGAAGTGCCCGCAAACAAAAGTGATTTTAATATCACGCTCACAGACAGGTCCTCATCACTTAATGAAGTGGTGGTTACCGGTTATTCCACGCAGGCCAAAAAAGATATCACAGGTTCGGTATCTGTGGTAAACACAAAGGAGTTGATCGCTAATCCCGGATCAAATGTAGAAAGCCTTTTACAGGGCCGGGCGGCAGGTGTAACGGTCGGAACTTCGGGTATTCCGGGCGCTGGTTCCAATGTTCGTATTCACGGCTACAGCACGTTTGGAAACAATGAACCGCTGTATGTAGTGGATGGAACAAGGGTTACATCGATCTCTGATCTTAACCCAAGTGACATCGAATCTATGCAGGTTTTGAAAGATGCTTCCGCAGCTTCTATCTATGGTTCTGCCGCTGCCGGTGGCGTAATCATCATCACCACAAAAAAAGGAAAAAGTGGCGCGCCTAAAGTAACTTATGAAGCTTACTATGGCAGGCAGACTTTTACAAAAAGATTGGACCTCTTGAACACCAAAGAATATGGTGATTATCTTTTTCTGCTGCAAAAAAATGCCGGCCAGCTTGATGCACAGGGACAGTTTGCTCATGGCCAGTATGCAGGCCCCACCGGTAAGAGCACAGCGCCAATCATCCCCGCTTATATTTATGCAGGAGGCGGTTTGCCTGGTGGCAAAACAGGTGGGATTGCAGACGGAGATCCTTCAGCAGATCCATCCAATTACAAGCTAAATCTTTTTGATGTAAATGGACCAGGCACTTACCAGATAGTAAGAGCCAACCAGGAAGGAACCGACTGGCTGGGAGCCATCCTTCAAAAAGCGCCCATGATGAATCACCAGGTGACTGTTTCAGGAGGAAGTGACAATGCTAATTATGTTTTTGGTTTAAATTATTTTGATCAAAAAGGCATTGTTTACAGCACAGGATACAAACGCTATTCTGTTAGGGCAAATACAAGTTTTAAGATCAAGCAAAAAGTAAGGATCGGTGAGTTCCTGACTGTAAACTATATTGACAGAGCTGGAACAAATGCATTTACTAACCAGGATGAGGGCAACCCTATTTCATTTTCTTACCGGGAACAGCCAATTATTCCGGTGCTTGATATCATGGGCAATTATGCAGGAACAAGAGGTGCTAATCTTGGTAATGCGAATAACCCTTATTCAAATTTAGACAGGAGAAAAGATGCAAAAGACAGGAGGGTTGGCGTAATAGGAAGCGTATTCGCTGAATTTGACTTCTTGCGTTACTTCACTTTCCGTTCAAATGTTGGATTGGATTATAGTAGCACCAGTAATTATGTTTTCCTGAAGCCCGTATATGAAAATGCGGAAGGCAGGGGCGGTAACGGCCAGTTTAACGAGGGCCAGGGCTGGAGCTATTTATTAACATGGTACAACACCCTGAATTTTAAAACAACCATCAGGGACGTACACGAAATAAAAGCCTTGCTTGGTACAGAAATGGTACAGGATCAGGGTAGAAGCATATCTGGAAATACCACTGATTATTTTAATTTCGATCACAACTTCTGGCAGATCGGCGCTACGCTGAATCCAACTCCATTTGGTACCAGCAGTGAATATATAGCCCGCAAATATTCTCCGATCATCGCAAAGATCGATTACGCCTTCAAGGATAAATATTTGTTAAGTGCATCTTTCCGCAGGGATGGATCTTCAGAGGCATTTGGGCCAAAAAATAAATATGGAAATTTCCCGGCGTTCAGTCTTGGGTGGAGGGTTTCCAAAGAAGCCTTCTTTGAAAAATTCAATGCTATCAACGATCTCAAAATACGTTTCGGATATGGTGTGCTGGGTAATGATAATATCAACTCGTATGGGTTCCTTACATCTTTTGTTACCAACAATGATGCGGTTTACCCAATCAATGGCAGCAACACAAGTATAACACCTGGTGTGCGCCATTTATCCATCGCTAATCCTGATGTAAAATGGGAAGAAACTGCCACTACCAATTTGGGAATAGATGCAACTTTATTGAATAATAAATTCCAGATCTCCCTGGATCTTTATAACAGGGAAACAACAGACCTGCTTTTTGAAAAAGAGCTGGATCCAAGTTTATATGGAGGAAGAATTGCTACCCAACCCGTTAATATAGGTTCCATGAACAACAAAGGTGTGGACCTTGCATTGTCTTACCGGGCAAATACCCGTAAGGACTTCCGTTATGATGCAAGCCTTACTTTTTCATTATACAGAAACAAGGTGGGCAAATTGGCCGATCCATTCTTTGAAGGAGACAGGCAGAGGATCGAACCATTTAATCGTTCAGTAACCGGCAAACCGCTTTCCAGTTTCTTCGGCTACCAGCTTGATGGCTTTTATGATGACGCTGCAGAGCTTGCCAGCCAGGTACAGTCAGGCCAGTTTATTGGCGGGTGGAAATACAAAGACCTTTCAGGTCCAAACGGAAAACCTGATGGTATCATCACCATCGATGACAGAACATTCATCGGTAACCCGCATCCCGATTTCATCATGGGGTTCAATTTAAATCTTGGCTATAAAAACTTTGATTTCTCATCCTTTCTTTATTGGAAAAAAGGCGGTCAGTTAGCTAACTACACCCGCTACTGGACAGACTTTAATACCTTCCAGGGTGGAAGAGACCGCAGAGTTTTAACTGATAGCTGGACGCCAACAAATCCGAATGCAAAACTTCCATTGGTTACCAGTAATGACAGATCGAGCGGTACCGTTCCCGTTAGTTATTTTATCGAACCCGGTGGTTATTTAAGAATGCGTAACCTATCATTGGGCTACAACATTCCAGCCACCACATTAAAAAGATTTGGTCTTGATCGTTTGAGAGTTTATGTGCAGGCGCAGAACCTTTTCACTGTTACCAAATACACTGGTCTTGATCCTGAAATTACCACCAACAATACAGGTCGTGGCGATTATCGCAGGAGACTTGCTGATAGAAACCTTGGTGTTGATGTGGGTAACTATCCGACTCCGAAAGCCTATATTTTTGGAATTGCTGCAGGATTCTAATCCGATCTAAATATTCATTTATAAAAAATTAATTATGAGACCGATAAATAAATATGTTTTCACGGCTGTTATAACCATCATCTTACTCACAGGATTGAACGGTTGTAAAAAAGATTTTCTGGAACCCAAGCCTTATAACAGGTATTCTCCGGAACAGCTACAGAGCAAAAAGGGAATTGAAGGTGTTTTAACCGGCGCTTACGGAATGCTTGACGGGCAGGGAATTGCCGGCGCTTCTGGATGGATGGTTGGAGCTACCAATTGGGTATATGGCGATGTAGTATCTGACGATGCCTACAAGGGTACAGACGCAGGTGACCAACCCCAGATGACAGAAATTGAACTGTGGGGATCGCAGCCGGCTAATACCTATTTTTATTACAAATGGCTGTCAATATACGAAGGATCAGCAAGGGCCAATGACGTGATCAGGCTTGCGGGTGTAATAGCAGACCTTACCCCGGCAGAGAAGACCGATTATTTGGCACAGGCAAGATTTTTAAGGGGACATTTTCATTTTGAAGCAAAAAAGAACTTTAATAAAGTCCCTTACATCAGTGATACCACCACGAAGTATAGTAACGCTACTTCTATTTGGCCACAGATAGAAGCGGATTTTAAATTCGCTTATGATAACCTTACTGAAACACAGCCTCAGGTTGGTAAGGCAAATAAATGGGCTGCCGCTTCGTATCTCGCAAAGGTTTATATGTACCAAGGTAAGTTTGCAGAAGCTAAAGCATTGTATGATGTTATCATCCCACAAGGCAAGACTTCTGATGGTAAAATGTATGCTCTTCAACCAGAGTACTGGAAGAATTTTAATGCAAATTATGAGAACAGTTCTGAGTCAGTTTTCTCACAGCAAAATTCAGCAAGTGGCATTGTGGTAGCTGCTGCCGAAACATCTTACGAGCTTGCCTATCCTTATGGTGGCGACTTCGGATGTTGCGGATTTTATCAACCTTCACATAACCTGGTGAATGCTTTTAAACTGGATGATAATGGCCTTCCGTTACTCGATGGCTCATACAACAACACTGATCTTAAAAATGACCAGGGGTTAGTTTCCAGTGACCCTTTCACCAACGATAATGTAATAGCATTAGATACCCGTTTAGACTGGACTGTTGGAAGAAGAGGAATTCCTTATTACGATTGGGGTCCTCATCCCGGCAGAAGCTGGATTCGTGACCAGGTGTATGCAGGTCCCTTCAGTCCCAAAAAACATGTGTATGCAAAAGCGGATGTAGGAGGTTTAACCAATGGTGGAAGTAATCACCGTCAAACCGCAAAAAACTATAACATTATTCGCTTTGCAGATGTATTGCTGATGGCGGCAGAAGCGGAAGTAGAAGTAGGGTCACTTGCTAAAGCAAGAGACTATGTGAACCTCGTTCGGGCGAGAGCAGGGAATACGGTTAGCATGGTAAAAGATGCCAATGGAAATCCCGCAGCAAATTATAAAACTCAACCTTATGCGGTTCCCTTTACAGGCCAAACGATGGCAAGAGAGGCAGTGAGATTTGAAAGAAGGCTTGAACTTGCTTTGGAAGGGCACAGGTTCTTCGATCTTGTGAGATGGGGTATTGCGGACCAGGTGTTAAACGCTTATGTTGGTAAAGAAAAATTGAAACGTACTTATCAAAATACTGCAGTGTTCAAAGCAGGCAAAAATGAGTACTACCCCATTTCTCAAAGAGTAATTGAAATAGCTGCGAAAGGTGGTAATATTCTTACCCAAAACCCCGGTTATTGATACACTAATAATTTAAAAATCGATTTAAAAAATGAAATAAGGCCGGCATTAGCTGGCCTTACTTTTTTCTTTTATGAAACAAAAAAATTGCATGACGGCTGGTAAAAAAAATGTAATATAGCAGCCAGCAAAAAACAATTTTTACAATCATAAATCATTGTTATGCCAGATGTTCCATATTATTTGATAGCCTTAAGCGCTAGCGCTATTTTACTGATAGGTATTGTTATATTCAGAATACGAAAAAGACGTAAATAAAATGTTGTAGCATGGATCCTGTGTTTTTTGCTAACCAATCGGAGTTAAGAAAATGGTTGAAGAAAAACCATAAAAAGGAAAAAGAATTATTGGTTGGCTTTTATAAGGCAGGCACTAATAAACCAAGTATTACCTGGTCGCAATCGGTGGATGAAGCCCTTTGTTTTGGCTGGATAGATGGCATCCGAAAATCGATAGATGAAGATAGCTATACCATTCGCTTTACACCGCGGAAACCATCAAGCATTTGGAGTGCAATAAATATTAAGAAAGTGGAAGATCTGACGGAGCAAGGATTGATGCAACCGGCCGGATTTGAAGCTTTCAAAAATCGTTCAGAAGAAAAGTCACGCATTTACAGCCACGAAAATGAACGCAAAGAACTTCCTGCCGGCTTTGAGAAAAAAATTAAATCAAACAAAAAAGCATGGGAGTTTTTTTCATCGCAGGCACCCTCTTATCAAAAGGTAATGCTGCACTGGATCATGTCTGCGAAAAGAGAAGAAACACGACTTAGCCGCCTCGGTAAACTGATCAGCGAAAGCAAAAATAAAAAACGTGTTCTCTGATATTTGATAGCAGTAGTAACTCTTTGGTATAAAAAAACTCCCTCTTCTGTCCCAGCGGGGTTTTCGCCGCATCAGTTCCCAATTATAAAACCACCACCTGCGAAACCCCGATGTTGACGGCTCTCCAAAATTAAAAGTTGCCACCGTTGTGCTGTCATTGAAAGCACAAA
>JBDSAP010000426.1:0-6626 GCA_039922055.1 Ferruginibacter sp. | reverse complement strand
TCTTGTAGCTTCTACGCCTCCGGCTAATTGTTCTAACAAGGTTGTCTCATTATTTTTTTCCAGCCAGTTAATAATTTCATAGGCCATGAATCTTTTACCATTGCCAATGATGGTATTGATGCTTTGGATAGTGTTAATAAACTGATTAATGCATGCACATGATTGGGCATTATAACATAACCATTTATAAAATGCCCTTTGCTTTTTAAATGATCAAACCATTTGTAAATAATATCATAACCATTTACTTTATCAATTAATGACAGCCATTGGTAGCAAGTAAATGTTATAAAAAACATTCCGCTGTTATGTGGTATGGTTCGTTTTACTGGCATGAAATGAAGATACTACTCTAAATATAGTTTAGGCATTTCGACCCAATTTTTTGTACTTCCAAAAGAAAAACATTTCGTTCGTCTAATAAAATATCGCTCCGTAGTACGCAACGTCCCTGGCCAACACACAAGGCTCGGGAGGAGACGTTGCTGCGAAGGAAAATTGGGTCGTGCCTAAAGTTAAGTGTCATGCAGCCTTCTTTCCGTCGCAGGGCTCCGTCGGGTGTATCTTTATTACTAATCTTAAGTAAGTACCCGGCACAGGAAAGCTTACACTCATTGCCTGCACGTCATTCCTGCGCCTGATGGAGTTGTGCATCAGCCACCATTGTTGGCAGCAGTTTTGTGCACCCTAAGTCATAAAGTCTAATATAAAATTGAATGCCTGAACATATAATGGTTCTTCATCAAGTTCTTCTATAACAATTTTATTTTCCAATATACTTATTGTGTAAAATTTCCCAGCTTTAATAATCAACAGCTTATTTATGCCACAAATATTCAATTTAATTTTAAAGCCCTTTATTTTTTGAATGGGCACGATAGCAGTAGCGCCTGATGCATGTCGTCGGTTAAGTATCGCCTTATACAAAGTGTCTTTTTCATTTAAAATGTATACTCTGCAATTTTTGAAACCAAAATGAAAGAACAGTTTTGTATACGGCCCTTTTTGCGTTTGCGCTAAAACAATAGAAGAACAAAGTAATAAGCTGCAAACTAAAAATGCTGACCTTTTATGATAATATTTTTTAAGCTCCATACTTTCGAAGGCTTGTTTAAATTGCTGCCAACGCACCGATTTATTTTATAAAACACTATAGTACAAAAATTTTCGCAGCACACACCAACTATTTACCGTTATGCATATTTCATTGTCGTTAGAACAATACATTCTATTCCGCACTTGACATTGAGCGGACCTTTAAATCAATGCGGATTTCAACTGATATAAAGAAGCTTAATGGAATGACATTAATTGTACAACAGAAAACCGCAGTACAAGAGTGCGACGCCACCGCAGCTCCATAAAGATCTTCTGCCGGGACAATAAAAATTTTAAATGAGATTTATTTAGAAGGGATATTAGGAAGGTTTACACCTTTTAAAAAAGGTGTAAACCTTCGGGGAGTTCGATAAAATTATTTGGTTCGATGTTCCTCAATATACGCAACCATTGTATTGATATCCACGAGGATCTTGCGGCCTTCTTTCGGGTCTTGTATGGTGATGCCATACTCTCTTCCGAGCAGTACGATGAGTTCAATGGAATCGATGGAATCCAGGCCCAGCCCTTCGCCAAACAGCGGTTCATCGTCTTTGATATCTTCCGGCTTTACAGAGATAAGATTTAAGAATTCTATGATCTGCTTTTTTAGTTGTTGTTTTAGTTCTGCTGTTTCCATTGTCAAAATCAAATTAAGTTTTTTGTTTTCAGTCCCGCCAATGCGATCAATTGAAAGATAACGGTGATGGCAAATAAAGGTAAAATATTTATCAAAATGTCTTTTAGTTTTCCTCCTTCCAGGAACAATCCGTAAAACGCTTCGAGACACCAATGCAGCGGCGAGAGCCTGAGCAGCACCTGGAATGAAGCTGGCATTGCAAAACTTGGTACAAGCAAACCTCCGATGGCCGCTAATAACACGATCGATACAGCGCCGATCCCATTTGCCTGTTCGAGTGTGTTGGAGAATACACCAATGCATATAGCAAAGCTAACGGCGCACCAGCCGGTGATGAGTGACACAAGAAATAATCCGCCGAGATCGGATGGTAAATTCAAAGCAGGCAGACCGAGTGTTGGAAACAACCAAATGCCGATTGAGAAAATAACTGCCGCCTGTGCCAGCGTTACAATGAGATAAGTGATCTGTTTGGATAGCAGCGCCACCATATAATTGGTAGGCAATGTTTTTAACCGGACAAAGCTGCCAGTCACCTTTTCTTTTACAACACTGCTGCCGAGAGAAATAACGACAAAGAACATGGCGAATATCGTCCACGCTGGTATGTTATGCTGTGTTGAATTGGGAATGTTCCGGCTGCCATCTCTTGAAATTGGGATTTCGTTGATGCCGATTTCGTTGCTTACAATTTCCTGCTCCAGGTCGGGCGGCAATTGCTTTTCATTCAATGAAAAATAAAGCGCTTTAAGAATTTGTTTGGTAGCCACTAATTGCAATGCACTTCGCAATGCTCCTTTTATAGATTGGCGAAAAGATTCCTGCAACACCGGGTGATACATCAGTGTGATGGATTCGATGGTTTCTTTGTTTGTGTTGATGGAGTCTGTTTCGAGGCCCAGTTCATTGAGTGCTTTGCCCGAAATGTTTTTTGCCTTTACATTCATATCGGCAGAAAAATTAGCAGGAATGATGATGGCAATCAGAGCATCTTTTGCATGCATGCGATCACTGATCTCTTTTTCCGTTTTGTTGCCGATCACCTGTTTCATGTTGAAGAGACCCACCTTCTCAATGGCCGTTACCAGTTGTTTTCCGGCTTCACCCGTATCCCTGTTACATAGCAGCAGCGGTACTTTGTTATCATTCACCAATTCAAACGTGCTGTTTTGCAGCGCTGTTATTACCACTGCTAAAATGATGGGCATACCAAACATAAAGATGAGCCCAACCTTATCCCGAAATAAAATGCGAATATCTTTTAATATGGTTGCTCTCAGTTTATACATCCCGCATCATTGTATTTTTTGCCGGTTAAATTGATAAACAATCCTTCAAGGCCATCCTCTTTATGTTCGACCAATAAATTAGTTAACAGGTCGTGTGCGATGATCCTTCCTTCATCTATCAATGCAATTGTATTGCATAACTCTTCGGCCTCATTCAATTGGTGTGATGTGTAGATGAGTGTGGTGCCGTTTCTGTTCAGTTTCTTTAGGTATTCGATGATCACATGGCGTGTTTGCACATCTACACCTACAGTGGGCTCATCAAGGAATAATAATTTTGGCTGATGAATAACGCCGATGGCGAGGTTTACTTTTCGCTTCATGCCGCCGGAAAATTTATGCACGGGTTTATTGTACACTTCTTTCAGATCAAGCACTTCGAGTAACTCTTCGGTGCGTTGCTTAATTGCAGCTTTTTTCAATCCTGACCAGGCGCCAAAAAAAGAAAGATTATCAACGGGACTTAATTCGTGGTAAAAAGAAAAATCTTGTGGCACAAATCCAAAAAGTTCTTTGACTGATCTTTGATTGCGAATCTCTTTATCAAACAAATGAATGCTACCTTCTTTAAAAGATAGCAGCCCGGTCATGCAATTCATTAAAGTTGTTTTACCAGCACCATTCGGCCCAAAAAGCCCGAAGCGATCACCGGCTGCTACGTTAAGATCAAGGTGTTGGAAAACGGGTTTAGAAGTTCCGGGATAATGGAAACCAAGGTTGCTTATGCTTACAGCTTGCGTAGCCATTAATGCCATTTAATTTGGGACAATTCCTGGAAGGCTTTTTTTTCGATTTCAGATATTTCGATCAGATAATCACCCATTGTATTAAAGTCCTGCTGGCTGCCGATGCGGCCTTTATAAATGCCCGCAGCCTGTACCGCCGCTGTGCGCCAAAGATCGCCTGATTGGGTAAATTGTTTTGAAATTTCCAGTAACGCATCATTGGGGATATACGCATGCGCCTGCTGCAAAAATGCGCCATATATATAACGAAAACCGCCACCGCCTGTACCGATCTCTTCCTGCATGCGCACAATTTGTGCAAGGTATAGGCCTGCTTTTTTTGGGCCAAGCTGGTCACGCCATTTTTTTATTTTTCTACCGGTATTAGCAATGCCTTTTACACCAGCAAACCCAATTGGTATGCGCAACATATCATTCACACTTTTTTTAATGCCATGCTTAATAGCAGCCCTTATGGTATCATCGGTTACAACAGTATCTTTTTTAGGATAATAGATCTGTCCTCTTGGAGCCAATGCGCCTTTTGCAAAGCGTACCCTTTCCAATTCATACCTCGAAAGTGTTGTTACGTTTTCCATGATCGGGTCGGAGATCAGATATCTATCATCTTCACGGCCGTAAACGATCAGGTTATGGGCATTAAAATGAAAGCGATATTCTTTAGGAAAATAAGTAAGGTAATATACTCCAACCTGGCAGCCTACAGGGTGGCCAGCTTCCAGGCATTCTTCCAGGTATTTCTCGGCCTGCTCTTTCGAACTGAATTTTTTTCTCACAACCGGTATGCCCAATGATTTGCAGGTTCTTTTAAATATCAATCCCGGCATTGTACGAAAGGCGATGGCCGGGCCATTGTTTATTTTCAGAATGGGAATATGAATAAAGAATATACCCGAACCAATACCAAAGCTAAGCGGTTCTGTTATTTTGCTGATGCCAATGCTGCGTAACAAATTTGTGGTAACCCCATTTTCACAATGCGCTGCCTGCATGTGTTCAAAGTCAATCTTCATGTAGGTTCATTGTTTTAAGGTCTTCAATGCTCACGTTAAAAGCAGTGGCATATTGTTGCAGTTTTTTTTCGGACAATTGCTCAAACACTTTTGGCTTCAGGTGTTGTTTGATGGTCCATTTCCAAAAGCCGGTATAGGCGGCAACGATGGCAATATCCATCAAACGCAGTTCCATAAAATATAATAAAGGACTGGACTCCTTATTCAGTACTTTTTGTTTGGCTGTTGCAACTCTTTGTTCGATATCCTCCCAGGCCGCGTCTAATGCATTTGCTTTTACTTCCCAGCCGGTGCTTAATTCGGTGGTGTAGTTGCCATCTTTATCGACAGCATAACAAACTTCTTTGGTGAGTTTGTTGAGGGCGCCATTGTCCTGGGGAATTTCTTCATTTTTCATGTTGCAACTGTTTTAAGCGTTTCAGCGGTGAGTCGCTCTTTTTGGGGTGGCTCACCGAAGCTCATGGATCAGCAAACTGTAAGCAAACTATACATATAAGAAAACCTTGCACTCTCCGGAACCAACAACAAGATCTTATCACCTATTTTCAGTTTACCACTATGAAACAATTCATCCACCATCAGGTAAACAGAAGCTGCGCCTACATTTCCCAGGGTCGAAAGGTTAACGAACCATTTATCGTAGGGTATTGCCGTTTCATTTTCTATCAGCCTTTTAAATATTTTATCTTTAAAAAACTCGCTCGACATGTGTGGTAAAAAATAATCTACTTCTTCAGATTTTAAACCGTGTTTATCCAACGCAGCTTTTAATCCCATACCACCGAGCGGCACAATATTTTCACCGAGTAATTTTACATCCTGTTTTATGCTGAGCAATGATTTATTGGCAATCTCTTCCGGTGAAAATTCAAGGTAACTTTTTAGTGTGCCATCTGCTTGTTTTTCGCAGGCCATATACATGCAACCTTCTTTTTCATTTGCATAAGATACGCCTTCAATCCATTCTACCCGTAGGCTTAATCCTACTTCGTTTGGCTTATCCGACATTAGAAAAGCAGAAGCACCATCAGATAACATCCATCGTAAAAAATCTTTTTCAAAACCGATGATCGGGTTTTCCTCCAGTTGTTTTAATCGCTGTGCTTCATCTTCAAACACACTTGAAACCAGCGAAGCAGAAAATCTTTCAGACCCTGTTGCTACCGCTTTTTTTACATCGCCTGCCTTAATAGCAAGGTAAGCATATTTAAAAGCATGCATACCTGCACAACAAACCCCCGATGGAGATACCACTTCGATTGCCTGGGCTTCAGGCAGCAGACCATGCACCATTACACCATGTGACGGCATCATCTGGTCTGGCGAAGATGTTCCGCAGGATAACAGTTCAATCTCTTTTAATTTGCTGCTGTCATTATCGAAGAGCGATCTTGTAGCAAGTGCGGTCATTTCTGCATTGGTATGGGTTGTTTTCCCTTGTTTTGTCAATGCATAAAAGCGATTTTTAATACCGTTATTTCTTAATACAATTCTTTTGGATTTAGAAGGTTTGTTATCAATATACCCGAGATATTCTTCCATCTCATCATTGGAAACCGGTTCATTAGGAAAAAAAACAGATGTATTAGTAATGTATACAGAGTTAAGCGACATCTTCAAAAAATTATTTTACGTCTGAATAATATTGTTTTTGCTTTTTTATACGATTGGATAAAAACGGTTTAAAAAGGATGGCATCTACAGTAAGTATTATAGGGGCGGCTATAAACAGTGCAATTAAAAGATAATATTTGAATGCAACAAGCCACGCTGTTCTTTTTTTTCTTTTTGCAATTAAGTTCGCCCATATCCCAAAAATGCGCTTTGCCTTCGACTCTAT
>JBDSAP010000425.1:0-30226 GCA_039922055.1 Ferruginibacter sp. | reverse complement strand
GGATTTTGCAGCAAAAGGAAGTGGGTTTAAACCTGCTAAGATGACGGCTAATGCAAAAGCCAATGTGCAAGCTGCATTTGTAAAAGGATATAATTACCAAAACTTAAATGTATCGGCAAGTGTTTATAAAGGGGATGCGTTGGTTGATGCGGCTATGGCTGACAAGAATATTGCTTTTACGTTTCATGGTGGCGCAATGATCGATGATAAATATGCCACCAATATAAAAATGCGATTGCTGCTTGACAGCATTCTTTTGCACCCGCTCGGACTAACCACCAACGACCTGCGGCTGCATGGCGATTTAGTGGCCGATATACCTTCGGCAGATGTAGCAGCGCCAAGGGGAACTGTGCAAATAAATGACCTGGTAGTATTCAACGATGGCCAACGCATCAAGGCAGATTCATTGACTATTACCGCCAACACCACCGACACCGGCAAAGTAATCATGCTCAACTCACAGGTAGCAGTAGCCGCACTTACAGGTAAGTATAATTTGAATACGATTGGCCCCGGTGCAATGCAGCTAATTAATAAATATTACAACCTTGGAATAAAGGATACTGCAATAACAAATGATAAATGGACGCTGAATGCTACTATTATTCCCGACAGCCTTTTGTTTACCCTGGCGCCCTCGTTAGCAGGCACTGATACCATTCGTATGCATGCTGATTTTGATGGTGGCGCTCAAAAAATAAACCTGCTGGTAAACGCACCCAAAGTGCAGGTTGGTACACAAGTACTCGATAGTCTCACCATCACTGCCGGCAACGATGCCACGAAACTGAATTATTCAGCAACGGTTAACAAAGCCGGCTCTAAGGAATTTCAATTGCAGGAGACCAGCCTGGCCGGCGCCATAGCAAATGACCAGTTGTCTTCGAGACTTAATATTAAGGATGCCGCAGGCAAAGATAAATATGGCTTAGGTGTACAACTTGCCCAGGAAAAAGGCGGCATCAAAGCAAATTTAACAGATAGCCTGATGCTTGATTATGAAAACTGGGCTGTTGATAAAAGCAATTATATAAAGTATGACAGCACTGGCATCATCGTACATAATTTCACCATCAGCAGCAAGGGTGAATCACTCAGCCTGAATTCGAAAACAGAAAGCGTAAAAGCGCCCATTGATGTTACGCTAAAAAACTTCCATATTAAAACACTGACCAACCTGGCAGAACAGGATTCGTTGTTTGTTGATGGTACTATCAATGGAACCGCTTCATTGATAAATGTTACCACTTCGCCCATTTTTACTTCCAATATAACCATTGAAAATCTCAGCTTAAAAGCCGATACTCTTGGCAACATTGTGGTAAAAGTAGATAATGAAACAGCCGACGCTTACAATGCAGATGTGGCTATTTCAGGCAATGGCAACGATGTAAGATTGGGTGGTAAATATTATGCCGCTGATGGTCGTATGGACCTGGCACTCGATGTAAACAATCTCAACATGGCCACTGTTAAAACACTGTCCTTTGGCGCTTTAACAGATGCGGATGGCAGCATGAAAGGTCATGTAGCCATAAAGGGTACCACCACTAAGCCCGAAGTATTGGGCAGCCTCCGTTTTGAGAATGCAAATATTACTCCTGCCGCAACCGGTGAAAAATTGCACATGTCAAATGAAGAGATCGCTGTTACTGCAAACGATATCACCATCGATCGTTTTACACTTACAGATTCTGCGGGAAACAGGGCCGTAGTGAATGGCAAAATATATACACAGTATTTTACCGGTTATCAATTTGACCTCAAGCTGGTGGCAAGAAATTTCCGGGTACTGAATGCTCCCAAAAAACAGGATGCATTATATTATGGACGACTCAACATGAATGCCGATGTTACTGTAAAGGGAACACTCTCTGCGCCCGTAGTAAACGCCGATCTCAAAATAAATAAATTAACTGATGTCACATTCGTGCTGCCATCCACCAGCCCCGAAATAGAAACCAGGGAAGGTGTGGTGGAATTTGTAGATGTGTATGGTGGAAACAGCGATAGCGTTTTCCTGGCAAAAACCGATTCGACCACTCATGTTGAGAAGTTTGCGGGTATGGATATATTGGGTACACTGCAATCAGATACGGCCGCACAAATTACCCTCATCATTGATGAGCGCTCAGGGGATGCTTTAAAAATAAAAGGCAAAGCAGACTTATCCGGCGGGCTGGACAAAAGCGGGAAAATAAGTCTCACTGGTAACTACGAATTACAAGGCGGCTCTTACCAGCTAAGCATGAGTCTTCTAAAAAGGCAATTCCTCATCAGGCCCGGAAGCCTGCTTACCTGGACAGGCGATCCAATGAGTGCAGTTGTTGACCTTACCGCGATATATGTTGCAAACACACAGCCTGTAAATCTTTTACAAAGCGAACTGGCCAATTTCCCTGCCGATGTAAACAGGTATAAAGAAAAAGTGCCCTTCAATGTGTTGCTTAAAATGAAAGGGGAATTGCTCAAACCTGTCATCACTTTCGATATCGAATTGCCGGAAGAACAAAAATCAAGATGGTCTACTGTTGAAACCAAGTTAGAGCAACTACGGCGTGATGACGCAGAATTAAACAAACAGGTTTTTGCTTTACTATTGTTGGGTCGCTTTGTGCAGGAAAATCCGTTGGAAAATGCTGCGGAAGGAACATCATTAGCGAACAAGGCAAAGGCTAGTGTAAGCCGTTTGCTTGCTGAGCAATTGAATAATCTAGCGGGCAGTCTCATACAGGGAGTTGATCTCAATTTCGGTGTAAATCCAGAAGATGATTATTCAACCGGAGAACGGAAAAGCCGTACCGACCTTACCGTAGGCGTATCAAAAAAATTATTAAACGACAGGCTTCGGGTAAGTGTTGGCAGCAACTTCGAATTGGAGGGCCCCGCCAATACAAACCAGAAAGCCAGCAACCTTGCAGGTGATGTAGCGGTCGACTATCTGTTGAGTAAAGACGGACGTTATTTACTGCGTGCCTACAGGCGTAACCGCTACGAAGCTGTGGTGGAGGGACAGGTAATTGAATCAGGCGTTTCATTTGTCTTTACCCTGGATTTTAATGAGTTTAAGCAACTGCTAAACAAGAAAACGGAAGAGCAAAAAAGAGAGCGGAAAATTAGAAGAACGAAAAACAAGCTCTTAAGAAAAGCTGAAAAAGAACAGAAAAAAATTGAAGAAGAAGAAGAAAATAATAAACCCGCGGAAATTGTAAAAGACCCAAATGTGCAAATGTGAAAATCTGACAGTATGCAATGGTTCCTTGCTACCTATTGCTGAAAAAGTACAAGTGAGTGACACAACTATGTTTAATTGAAAAACAAATGTTTGTAAACAAATAAATTTCTTAAGTAAACGAGATTGAATCAACATTAATAAGTCGATGTTAAAAATATTTTTGACCAGGCAGTTGTTTTGCATAGCAGCATTGTTGCGTCGCACACTTGTACTGTAGCGCATTTGGCAGCGAAACAACCGGGCAGTTCATAAATAACAGTAGCACCGAAAACTCATAACTCATAATTCATAACTTATAATTTATTAAGTGAGCGTTTTAAAAAAAATATCAGCTAAATGTCTTTTGAGCGGCTGTATGATTACCGGAGTAATCTTGTTTATTTCTGCTTGCAGTAATACAAAATATTTACCCAAAGGTGAAACCCTGTATGCTGGTTCAAAAATAAAATACAAAGCACAGGACAGCAGTGCTAAGGAAGAAAAAGCCGTTTTAAAGGACGAACTAAAGGCCATTATCTTACCAAAAGCTAACAGTAAAATTTTAGGCCTTCGAATAAAGCTTTGGTTTTATAATATAGCCGGCAAACCAACCGGCAAAGGGTTGCGTTATATCATCAGGAATAAATTAGGAGAACCTCCGGTATATACCAGCGCTGTTAATTTCGAAAAGAACCGCTCCATTATGACCAATCGCCTGGAGAACCGCGGCTACTTTAAAGCCAAAACGGCTTTTGACACAGCTACAAAGGATCGCCGAACATCAGCAGTTTTCACCGTAAACCCAGGGGTACAATATATTATAGACACCGTTAATTTTCCAAAAGATTCAAGCGAATTGAGCACCGCTATCAGGTCGGTAACCCGCAGGTCTGCCTTACGCAGGGGAAGGGCTTATGATCTTGATGTAATAAAAGCCGAACGGCTCCGTATTGATACCCGGCTTAAGCAAAAAGGCTTTTTCTTTTTTGGTGAGAATGATCTGCTGGTAAAGGTTGACAGCACTGTCGGGCAAAATAAAGTGAACATGTACGTGCAGGTCAAACCCGAAACACCCGAACAGGCAACACATCCCTATCGGATTGGAGATGTTATCATCTATGCTGATTACGGCATCGCAAGCGACACCAGTTTTTCTAAATCAAAGGCCACCTTCTACGACAGCTTCTACGTGGTTGATCCCTATAAGAAATTTAACCCCCGCATGTTTAAGCGCAACATTCGTTTTCATCCAGGGGATATATACAACCGCAATGATCACAACCTTACATTGAGCAGGCTCGTAAGCCTTGGCGTATACAAATTCGTGAAGGCACGTTTTGAAGAAGTGGATACGGTATCCGATCATAGATTAAATGCCTATTATTTTTTATCGCCTAATAACCGATACTCGGCAAAAGCCCAAATTTCAGCGCTCACTAAATCCAATAACAGTAACGGAAGCGATCTCACATTGAGCCTCAAAAATCGCAACGCTTTCCGAAGTGCGGAGCAACTGATCTTGAGTGGATTCATAGGATTGGAGAAACAAATATCATCTCTGCAAAAAGTAGGAACCACACGTTTTGGTGGAAATTTAGACTTGGTAATCCCCAGGGTAATTGGTCCGGTTAAATTTGGACGCAACAGTGATTTTGTTCCAAAAACAAAGATCAATCTTGGCTATGAATACTTCAGGCGTACCGATCAATATACACTCAATTCATTCAAAACAAGTTTCGGTTGGGTTTGGAATACTTCGATCACAAAAGAACACCAGTTTAATCCTATTTCCATTAATTATGTAGTGCCAACGGGCATCACCGACACTTTCAATACGCTGCTCAAATCGAATATAACACTGGCCCGCAGCATAGAAAAGCAGTTCATCATCGGGTCAAACTATAATTTCAATTTCAACTCCCAGGCAAAGCCAAACAACAAAAAGCACAATTTCTATTTCAATGGCAATGTCGATTTTTCCGGTAATTTACTTGGCCTGTTTACAGGAGCGGATGTAGAAAAAGGAAAAGAGAAAAAGATATTACAGACTCCTTTTTCGCAATATATGCGAGGCGAAATCGATGTGAGGCACTACATGGCAATTGGCCGGCCAAAAAGAAGAGAACGTATAAATGAATTAGCAAGCAGGATAATTATTGGTGCTGGTCATGCTTATGGTAACAGCATTACGATGCCATTTATAAAACAATTCTTTATTGGCGGTACTAACAGTATCAGGGCCTTCAGGGCACGTAGTCTTGGCCCCGGTACTTACTATGGAGGTAGTACGGTAACAAGGCCCAATGAGTACCTGCCCGATCAGCCGGGAGACATAAAATTTGAAGTAAATACTGAGTTGCGTTTTAAAATTATTTCTATAGTACGGGGAGCCGCGTTTGTAGATGCCGGCAATATTTTTACCGCACGTACAGACACTGCAAGGATGGGTTCAAAATTCAGCAAAGATTTTTTAAAACAATTTGCTGTGGGTACCGGCTTGGGTTTAAGGTTCGATCTAAACTTCCTGGTATTGAGAGTAGATGCGGCTATTCCCATCCGTAAACCGTACCTGACCGGCGGACCGAAATGGGTATTTGATCAAATTGATTTTGGCGATAAGCAATGGGTGAAAGAAAACCTTGTATTTAATCTTGCTATTGGTTACCCTTTTTAGATACATCCACTTTCGACCTTGGATGACTATTTAAATTAACAGGCGCTAATTCGTTGTTTGTAAATTTCAATAAAATATTTTTAAATCCCTGGTACGATTCAGGCTTTTCATAATAATAATTGGCGCCAATCTCCAGGCAATTATTTATTTCGGACTCGGTATCTGTTCCCGACAAAACTATTACAGGAACATCTTTAAATTTGTCGTTGGACCTGATCTCTTTCAAACATTGCTGCCCGCTTCTTCGCGGCATATTCAAGTCAAGAAAGATGGCGATAGGCACAGGATTGTTCCTCAATATTTTCATTAACTCCACCCCATCCGTGGCGATGTGCAATTGAAAGAGATCGGAGCAGATGTCATCGAACGCATACTTAAACATAAATATATCGTCTATATCATCTTCGGCAATAACGAGGTGCTTGACAGGTAACATAAAAGAACATTTACTTCCGCCCATAAAAGTCGGTAAAAAAGAGACGCAAATTATATTCCAAAGATGATTGGGGAGTAATACAGATAGGCAAAGCCATATAGCCGCTAAAGTTTACACCTTTTAAAAAGGTGTAAACTTTGAACCTTGTATCCCACTCTTGTACATTTTATTTATATTGAGCCCAATACAGGATTATCGATAAATCGATTGCAGGCAATTATATGAAAAACATTCTTAGCCTGGTATTAATTACATCTTACCTCACGGATTTTAAAGCCACATATACAGGTTCAATGGCTGTTTTATTTTTAAACTTATACATTTTGATATGACAAAGAAGCCCGCATTCTTAACAGCATTTTTATTATGTAGTTTTTTTATAAATGCGCAACAAATAGGCGCATCAACTGAGTATGTGAAAGCACTAACGTCAGCGTGGAAAGGCGAACGTTTTGCCGATGGCCGTCCTAAGGTTCCCGATATTATGCTGGAACGCTTACACGAGGCGACGCTGGAACAGATATGGGGATATCTCGGCCGTAAAGGATTTCGCAACCAGGTTGAAAAAGACTGGATCATTTTAAAGCCCGGCGAAACAATGGTAGGTCGTGTAGTGACTGCACAGTTTATGCCTTCAAGGCCCGACCTTGACAGCCTGGTAAAAGCAACCGGCAAGGCAGAAGGGCGAGCCCAAAAAGGTGGCATCAATATCTGGCCGATTGATATTTTAACCAAAGGAGACATTTATGTAGCCGACGGCTTTGGAAAAATAAAAGATGGCACCCTGATAGGATCAAGCCTCGGCAATGCCATCTATGGCAAAACGGGCAAGGGCGTAATATTCTATGGTTCAGTAAGAGACATGCAGGAGCTGAAGGACACGAAGGGTTTTAATGCCTGGGTAAAAGGCCACGATCCTTCTTATATAAAAGACATGACGCCTACTTCCATCAATGCTCCTATTCGCATTGGCCAGGTTACGGTGTTTCCCGGCGATGTAGTTTTTGCCAATGAATATGGTGTAGTTTTTATTCCTGCTTTTTTAGTGGAAGAATTGGTATCCGCTTCAGAAATGACAGCCCTTCGGGATGAGTTTGAAAGATTGCTTTTACAACAAGGCAAGTATCCCTCCGGGCAAATACATGGCGATTGGTCGGATATGATTAAAGATGAGTTTAGGGCATGGGTTGCCAAGTATCCGAAGAAGCTCGCAATTACTCCAAAGGATGTGGAGGATTATCTAAAAAAAGAAGGTCATTAAAATATAGGTGAGTCACCCCGAAAGGGTGGCTCACCATGGAAAAATATCTACTACCATGAAATCAAATCTCATTATTTTATTTTCATTTCTCCTTATTACCTCAGGCAGCAATTCTCTGTTTGCGCAAACCATTCCCAGGGAAGAGTTGATTTTTTTAACTGCTGAATGGAGAGGCGAGCGATTCCCGGATGGGCGCCCAAAAATTCCCGATGAATTATTAGTAAGGGCAAAGAATATTAATATTGATGATGCCTGGACAGTTTTAAAAAATGAAGGGTACCTGAACCAATTTGAAGGTGGGTGGAAAACAGTAAACCAGGATGTGCCCGTTATTGGCCGTGCGATGACGGCCATGTTTATGCCGAGCCGCCCTGATGTAGAAAAAAATATCAAGAGCCGCGGAACAACAAGAGATGGTAGAAAAGGAAATACCAATTCATGGCCAATAGAAACGTTGGTGAAAGGTGACGTATATGTTGCCGACGGTTTTGGAAAAATCGGTGGCGGCACATTAATGGGCTCTACATTAGCCACATCCATCTTTAGCAAATCCGGCAATGGCGTGGTTTTCAACGGCGCTTCAAGAGACTTGCAGGAGATACAGGAAATGCCTGGCTTCAACGCTTTCGTCCGCGATTTTCATCCCTCATTTTTGGAGGAAATGGTATTGATGGGTCTTAATACGCCCATTCGAATTGGCAATGTAATGGTGCTTCCAGGTGACCTGGTGATAGCAAGAAGAGAAGGTATCCTTTTTGTACCGGCGCATTTAGCAGAGCAGGTTGTAACCACTGCGGAGTTTGTAATAAGGAAAGATAAATTTGGTTTTGAAATGGTTAAAACAAACAAATATTCAACAGGCCAGATAGATAGCCAGTGGACAGATGAAATTAAAACCGAGTTCATAAAATGGTTGGAGCAACGTCCTGAATTAGGAAAGATGACAAGGGCTGAACTTGATAAAGTGATGAGCAAGAGAACATGGTAAGGCTTTGTTGTGTGAATAGTGAATGGTGAATGGTGAAAGGTGAAGGTGAAAGGCATACGCAGGAGAAGAAGAGGAGTAAAACTCCATGGATGGTATATTGCTTTTGCGCTGAAGAAATAGGGTGATTAGTAGTTTTAAATGTTACTCAGGATAATGTTTAGATTATAATCTACAGGGATATTTTTGTAGTCAACCTCGTTTCAACTCCCCGCCGCATATCCTTTTACTGCGTAATACAAAATGTAAGCATAAGGCGGCAGCATACAAATCAAAAATGAACTGTGATTAGAAGCAATGCCTTTAACTATTAAGGTACTGTAAAGCAAAGGCAGCAATGCGCCCCCGGCAATTCCCATAATTAATAATGCTGATCCTATCTTGGTAAATTTTCCCAGGCCATCAATGGCTAATGGAAAAATGGCGGGCCACATCAGCGCATTGGCAAGGCCAAGCAGTGCAATAAAAGTGATGGCAACATATCCATCAGTAGCAAATACACAGATACTGAAAATTATTCCTAACACAGCGGAAACAGCTAATGCATTTTGCTGTGAGATAAACCTGGGTATTGTAATAATGCCTATAACATAACCTGTAAGCATACCGGATAAAGTTAACATCGTAAAATATTTTGTTTCATCGAGTGGCATACCTAATTGCCTGCCATACACACCAATTGCATCTCCAGCCATCACTTCCACGCCTACATATAAAAAAAGACATAATACTCCCAGAACTAAATGTTTGTATTGGAACACACTTGTTTTTGCAACGGCTGCATCATTTGTTACAGGCTCTTCTTTGTCCACATCAATTTCCGGCAGCGATGATTTTTTGATCATGAAAGCAAGTAATACCAATATCACAGCCATCACTATATATGGAGGAATAACCCTGCCAGCCAATTTATCCAGCAGGTCATTTTTTATTATAGTATCTGTAGCTTTATTCACCTGTTCTTCAATACCCGTTGCATTTTTTAAAACCAATGCTCCTAAAATTGCCGGGCTCAGTATACCGGCGACTTTATTACAAATGCCCATAATACTGATACGCTTGGCTGCACTTTCTATTGGGCCTAAAATACTGATATAAGGGTTAGAAGCGGTTTGCAAAAGGGCAAGGCCCGCGCCCTGTATGAACAGTCCTGTAAGAAATAATCCAAAACTTCTTGCATTAGCTGCAGGCACAAAGATGATAGAACCGATAGCCATTACTAATAGGCCGAGCGACATCCCGTTTTTAAAACCCGTCCTTTTTAAGATCATCGACGAGGGTATTGCTAAAAAGAAGTAAGCCATGTAAAAAGCAAACGTCACAAAGAATGCCTGCACATCAGTTTCTAACTGGCAGGCTAATTTTAAAAATGGTATCAGCGTTCCATTAAGCCAGGTAACAAAGCCAAATACGAAAAATAAAATACCAATGATAACAATGGCGTAGATGCTGCTCTTTTTTTTCTGCATACTAATTTTTTGAATACTTTAGTTGGAAAAATACAATTACTATTTGTTACAAAGTGTAATGGATCTACATCAAACGTTTACGTGACTGCTCATATACAATGATTCCCGGGACATGTATAAAAATCGGTTGCACATGATATTATAAAGTGATAAGACTGTTTAAATATCTTTCCTTTTCAATTAGCTTGTTCAGCAATACCATTTGGTTATTGGCCCTCACAAAATTATGCCCCTCATATTTGGAGCCGTAATAAATATCATTATTGAGATAGTCAGTAAGGAAACGCAATGCCTGCATGTAGATCATAAATTTGCCCGCATACACAAAATGTTTTTTCTCCGTTTCGCTCAGCTCATCATTCATTTCGCCAAGGTATCCTTCCGCAATAGCTTTGAAGTATTCGTCCCTGATCTCTATCTTGCTAAAATCTTTTTCTTCCTCACTTACGGGGGACAAATAAGTGCGTATCATATCACCAACATCGCTGATGAAATATCCCGGCATTACGGTATCGAGGTCGATCACACAAAGACCTTTATCATTACTGTCAAATAGCACATTGCTTATTTTCGTATCATGGTGTGTTACCCTTCTTTTAAATGCGTTATTATTTGGAATGCTTTCACTGATTGTTACAATTGGCTGGTACTGTTTTAATGCATAAATAATTTCCGCGCCTTCTTTTATTCTTTCTTTATTTCCATTTATCACGGCAGTTTCAAACTGGCTATACCGTAACGGAAGATTGTGAAAATCCGGCAACGTTATCTTAAGTTGATCAACAGGAAAAGAAGTCAGCAGCCTTGTAAAGCGCCCAAACTGTGTAGCGGCTTCGTATGCCTGTGAAGGCGAGCTCACCACATCAATGGTGTGAGAGTTTTTTACAAAAGGAAACAAACGAAAGTATCCTTTGCCAGGTAAATAAACAAGATCTTCCTGCTGCAATGTTTTCTCGGGTGTCACAAATAAATAACCAGGTGAATGTTTCGAAAGATATCTCCCGATCAAACGGATATTGCTCGCAATGTCGACAGGGTTTTTAAATACATTGTGATTGATACACTGCAGAATAAATTGATTCAAACCTGAATGGACAATCCATGTATGATTAATTAAACCGGTACCGAATGGTTCAGCCTCCTTTGTAATCCCGTAAGTATTTAAAACTTTCTGCAACATAAAATACGTATTGTAATCACATTATCAATGCCAGGGAATAACAGTAATTTTTACGTGACTAAGCTTAACTGACATACAAATATTACCTCGTAATCTTTTATGGATATGAAATTATAGAATGCAATTGGCTTAATGATGTGCAAACGGTTGCGGGAATGTGGGTTTGTAAAACCCCTGTTAAAAAGCTTGCAGGATGCATTGACAAGTTAGGTAAGCTATACAACGATTCGGGCAAAACTGTGGATCATAAATTCTTGCTATCGTGTACGATCAACTGCGACTCTAAAATAATTTTGTAGTAAGTAGCATTATTATTTTCAGCTTCGCCATTGGAATTTTTCTCCAGCAATTCAATTAATGTTTCAGTTGCTTTTTGTCCTTGTTGGTAAGGGAATTGTTCAACGGATGCTAAAGGTGGGTAAGCAGTGTAGTTACTCATGGGAAGATTTGCATAGCTTACAAAACAAATATCTTTATTGATCTTGAATTTCATCTTTTGCGCCTGCTGCACAGCATCAAGCGCCACATAATCATTAAAGGTAACAATGGCTGTGGGCCTGCGTTTTCCTGTAAGCAGCTTTTCTGTTACAGCACATACACTTTCTTTTGTAAGATCACAATTCAGCACCAATGCCGGATCATATTTCAGCCGGCTTTTGGTCATAGCCTGTATGTATCCTTCCAGCCTTTCCTTACATGCGGGTAATCTTTCGGGACCATTGATCATGCCGATAATGCGATGACCTTTTTTAAATAAAAAATTAATTGCCTGTACCGTTCCGTTGATCATATTGCAGGCCACATAATGTATGTTGGGAATCTTAGGAATACGATCAAAGAACACGATCGGGATATTATAACGCTGCAATGCTTCGAAGTGCTCGTAATTGCTGGTGTTCTTTGTGATGGAAATAAGCAGGCCATCCACCCGGTGCTTTTTCATGGCGTTGATCAATTCCTTTTCTTTATCTACCACATCATGCGACTGACCCATGAGCACTGTATAGTTTGCCTTGTGTGCGGCATCTTCAATACCACTGATAGCGGATGAGAAAAAAGCCTCGCTTAATTCCGGCAGTATAACGCCAATGGTAAAAGTTTTTCCCTGCTGAAAAAAGATGGCAGTTTGATTGGGCTCATAATTTAATTGCTTCGCCAGTTCCTGCACCCTCATCCTGGTACGTAGCCCGATATTGGGGTGATCATGCAAAGCACGCGACACAGTTGAGATAGAAATATTAAGCTGTTGTGCGATTTGTTTTATGGTGGGCAACTTTTTTTCCATACAAAAAAAGGTAATATACGATAATAATTTTACGCAAACGTTTGACTGAAAATAGCAAACGTTTGCTGCATCCACGCTGCATTTACGGATATTGCACACTGAATAACTATGGTTAATTTTCATACCATGATCTTGCCAATAAAAATTGAATATCTAAAAAGAATGTTATCGATGTATGTTATAGGCAGGCTTATGATTAACCTGATTTTTTTATTACGCACTGCTCCACAACCGGCTCTGTTAATTAGCTTCTTTACAATGAAAACCTTTGCTTACAATAACCTTTGATATCATGAATTCGCTTTCGCCTGCCTCCATTCAAAAAACTCTTTGGGCCGATATCAACGGAAAGGGTGTTTGGATCTTTTGCCTTAAAAACAACAAGGGCACAAGGATATATCTTTCTAATTATGGCGCCACAGCACAATCATTATTTTTTTCCGACCGGAATGGAGTGTATGATGATATACTGCTCGGTTATGAAAGTTTACCAGGTTACCTGGATGATACTGTGTACATGGGATGTGTTGTTGGCAGGTATGCCAACCGCATCGCTGGGGGAGAAGTGGTAATAGACGGAAAAAAACATACGCTTGCAACCCGTGACGGAGGATATCATTTACATGGCGGAAACAAGGGGTTTAATAAAAAAATATTTGACTTTGAGATCGGTCCGGATGAAAGCGCCTGCAGTATAAAATTTACTTGCACTAGCAAGGATATGGAAGAGGGCTACCCCGGAAAACTGCAACTGGAAATTATTTATACGCTTGATGAAGATGACAGTTGGATAGTAGAATATAAGGCGACCACCAACAAAAGCACTATCCTCAATTTAACCCAGCACGCTTATTTTAATCTATCTGGCCATACCAGTAATTCTATTGACGACCATGAACTAAAAATAAACAGCCAGTATTATCTACCCGTGAATGAAATGCAGGTACCTACCGGTGAGTATGCTGAAGTAAGGCACACCGCTTTTGATTTTACAAAGTTTAAAAAAATAGGATCTCACATCACCGATGATGATGAACAGCTAAAGCTGAGTAACGGGTACGATCATAGTTTTGTGCTCGAAAAGCAGCACACCCATTTATTAAAGCATGCGGCTGTTGTTAAAGACGCAGCAAGCGGTCGCAGAATGGATGTGTATACTACCGAACCCGCCGTGCATTTTTATAGCGGAAATTTCCTGGAAAATATCAGGGGTAAAAATGATGTTATATATGCCAGCCGATCTGGCTTTTGCCTGGAAACACAACATTTCCCTGATGCACCAAATCATCCACACTTTCCTTCCACCATTTTAAAGGCTGGCGAACAATTTTACAGCAAAACGGTTTTTAAATTTTCTGTAGATAAGACAACCACATAAAGAATATCTTTAATGCTCCTCTCAAAATATGCTTCCAATATCTACGCATAAAACCCACATATATATGGAAAGAGGATATCATGTAAAAAAAGGGGTTTAAATTCCTTTATTTAATGTATTTTCAAGCAATCCCTTTTAAATGAAAATCGCACATTGACCCTATTCGGTTGCACCTGTTATCATTGCCAACAGAACTTACCTTCAAAACAACAAGAAAGAAAAACAATTTCGGTACAGTTTTTACTTGAAAGAATGAGATCAATATAAACTCAGCTATTTATGCAACCTAGTGACAGATATATTCTCCTTGTAGAAGACAATCCCTCAGATGCAATGCTCACTATAAGAGCTTTAAAGAAGCACAATCTTGCAGCCAATTTAGTTCACCTTACCGATGGGGCACAGGCTCTGGATTTTATTTTCGCCAGGGGAGAATATGCAGGGAGAAATATTGAACATAAACCGAAGGTTATACTATTAGATCTAAAGATGCCTAAAGTGAGTGGGCTCGAAGTGCTGAAGATCATCAAAGCGGATGAAAAGTCCAGGCAGATACCTGTGGTAATGATGACGTCATCGGAACAGGAAAAGGATATTTTCGAAAGCCATCAGTTAGGTGTAAACAGTTATGTTGTAAAACCAGTTGATTTTGATGATTTTTCCGACGCCATCTCAAGGCTAGGCATTTATTGGGTGCTCGTTAACAATACGCCACATTAACAAAACTATCATGCCCTGGTATTCTTTCCCCGCTTAACATATCCCAACCTGCGAATAGAACCTGAAAACATGAATAAAAAGCTGAAAATTTTATTACTCGAGGATCTGCCCAGCGATGTTGATCTGATATGTAAAATATTAAAAAAAGGAAAACTTGACTTCATAAACCTGGCAGTAGAAACTGCTGATAAGTTTAGAAACGCTCTTAAAGAATTTTCACCCGATATTATACTTTCCGATCATTCACTACCTTCTTTCAACTCATACAATGCGCTGGATATTTTGCATAAAACGGGTTTAAAAATTCCGTTTATTTTGATCACTGCTACCATCTCTGAGGAATTTGCAGTAGATATATTAAAAGCCGGAGCAGATGACTATATCTTAAAAGACAGACTGGAACGCTTGCCCGCAGCAGTTTCTAATGCTTTAGAAAAATTTCGCCTGCAACACGAGCGGGAAAAATTTTTAGATGAGCTGATAAAAAAAGAAAAACATTACCGGGCCCTGGTTGATAATAGCGCCGATGGTGTTGTAATACTCAATGCAGAAGGACAGCCTACCTACATATCGCCAGCGGTGAAACGTATACTGGGATATACCGAAGACGAAATATTCCAGATGGATCTCTTCAGTATCTCACATCCGGATGATATTTCCGGGCTGGCAAATACTATGGATATGGTGCTCGCAAACCCAGGCGTTGCCATGAAAGGACACACGGGCCGGATGTTGCATAAAGATGGAAGCTGGCGTTGGCTTGAAGCAACGGTTACTAATTTGCTGCACGATCCTGCGATCAATGGCATAGTTGATAACTTCAGGGATATAACCGAAAGGCGGCTTGCAGAGGAAAAAGTAATGCAGCTAAACCGGCTGCTTGCTTTTTTAAGCCAGATAAATAAAACGATCGTTCATTCAGTTGACGAGCATACCATTTTTAAAGAGACCTGTCGCATAGCGATTGAAACCGGCAAGTTTAAGGGTGCATGGATTGGCCTACTGGACGGTCCGAATAAAAGGATACAACTAGTCGAAAAATCTGGTGTCCTTCCGGAAGATGTTGCGGCAAGAGTAAGTCTTTCTTACCAGCAAAAGGGTCCACAATATAAAGTGCTAACCACCGGCGCTTATTTTATTTGTAACAATATTGCAGAAGATCCGCAAATTGGCAAGTGGTCAATCTTTTCACCAGAAGATGGGTACCGCTCAATGATGATATTACCCATCCGAAAATCAGGCAATACGATTGGCACTTTAAATTTGTATTCCGCGGAAGTAAATTTTTTCACTGCCGCAGAGATTGAATTGCTGGAAGAAGCCACCGCGGACATTTCATTTTCCCTTGACTTTTTGCTCGCCAGTAAAAATGTAAAACATAAAGAAGTTCGTTTGCACCAGGCCCAGGCTATTGCGCATTTAGGAAGCTGGGAAGTTGATCTCGCTACCGGCATTATTACATGGTCTGAAGAAGCGCTTCGGATTCATGGCCTTGCTCCCGGCGAAAGCAGCCAGAGCTATGAATCATGGTTATCCTTTGTTCACCCGGAGGATTTGGATCGGGTTATGAAAGTAAGAAAAGAGGCAGAAGCCACATTAAACGACTCTTCTTTTTTTCATCGTATTGTAAGAAAAGATGGCACGGTAAAAAGTGTTTTTTCAACTGCACAATTTGAGTTTGACCATTCAGGCAAACCTATTTACCTGTACGGAATAACACATGACATGACAGAATTGATAGAGGCAGAAGAGGAGTTGCGAAAATCTGAATCGAACCTCCAGGCAATTTTTGAAAATACTTCCGAAGGTTTTATTCTAATTGATAGAAACGGGTTTGTAAAATTGTTCAATAGCAAAGCCCGTGAATATATGATGCGCACTGTCGGCCGGCATCTTAAGGTTGGGCACAGCCTGGTTAGCCTTTTACCCACAACCAGGACAGAAGATTATAAACTTTTTTTTTCGAAAGTATTGGCTGGCGAAAGCATCAATTACGATCGTTCCTATGAGGTAATACCGGGCAAGATTGTCTGGATCAATTTTGTGATAAACCCGGTGTATAACGCAGGTTTGATAGATGGAGTTTGTATTACCGTGGCCGATATTACAAAAAGAAAACAAACCGAAGATTTCCTGGCACAAAGCGAACTGCGCTATCGCCAAATTGTAGAAACTGCACAGGAAGGTATATGGCTAATGGATGAAAATAACAAAACCACTTTTGTAAACACAAAAATGTGTGATATCCTTGGGTATTCGAAAGAGGAAATGCTGGGTAAAGAAAATTTTTACTTCGTGGATGATGCGCACAAACAGCAAGCTCTATCAATGATGGATAGAAAGATAAAAGTGAATGCGGACATGCAGTTTATCACAAAAAGCGGAAAAAGTATCTGGACAAATCTCTCTGCTAATCCCGTTTTTAATGATGCGGGAAACTACCAGGGAACCCTGGCAATGGTTTCTGACATAACGGAAAAAAAGAATCTGGAAGAATTATTGAACAAGGCCACCACAATGGCTCGTATCGGGAGTTGGGAGGCAGATCTTGCAAATAATAAATTGTATTGGTCAACCATTACAAAGGAGATACATGAGGTTAGTAGCGATTTCGTTCCCGATCTTGAAAAAGGGCTGGATTTTTACAAAGCTGGAAAAAATAAAGAAATTATTACACAAGCTGTACAGGAAGCCATAGAAAACAATAAGCCGTGGGACCTTGAGCTACAGATTGTAACCGCCAAAGGAAAGGAGAGATGGGTACAGGCGATTGGTGAAACGGAATTCGTTGATGGAAAATGCACAAAGCTGTTTGGAAGTTTCCAGGATATCCATATAGCCAAGAATGCTGAAATGGAGGTTTTAAAGGCCTACGAGGAAAAGAATGTGATCCTTGAAAGTATTGGTGATGGGTTTTTTGCCGTTGATAAAAACTGGATCGTCACCTATTGGAATAAAGAAGCCGAGAAAATGTTGCAGACTCCGAAAAATAAAATATTGGGCAAGTATTTATGGGATGTATTTTCTGATAGCACTGATTCAGAATCTTACAGAAAATATCACCAGGCAATTGAAAGCAACGAAGTCATAGTTTTTGAAGATCATTATCCTCCCCTTGGTAGATGGTATGAGATAAGCGCTTATCCATCTGAAAACGGTTTATCAGTTTACTTTAAGGATATAACAGAACGCAAACAATCTGAATTGGCATTAAAAGAGTTAAACGACAATCTTAGCAAGCAAGCTACAGAACTTGCTATCACCAACAAAGAACTGGAAGATTTCGCTTATGCAGCATCCCACGATCTGCAGGAGCCGTTAAGAATGGTTACCAGTTTTCTCTCTCAATTAGAAAAAAAATATAGTGATCTAATTGATGAAAAGGGTAAAACCTATATTCATTTTGCAGTAGATGGCCCAAGAGAATGCGGCAAATTATCCTTGACCTGCTGGAGTTTTCAAGAGTGGGCCATACTATGGAAAAAGAGTTAGAAACAGTAAACCTGGATGATGTGCTGAATAACGTTCTTTCACTTTACCGCAAGCGGATTGAAGATACCCATGCAGTGGTTAAAACAAGTGATCTCCCAACGCTTCAAAGCTATAAAACCCCATTGCACCAGGTGTTTCAAAACTTAATAGGCAACGCTTTAAAATACCATGAGAACGGAACACCACCCATAGTTGAAATAAGTTGTGAAGACAAGAAAAGCGCCTGGCAGTTTGCAGTTAAGGATAACGGGATCGGCATCAGCAATGAATATTTTGAAAAGATATTTGTGGTCTTTAAAAGACTGCATTCAAGCGACAGTTATTCGGGAACCGGAATGGGGTTGTCCATTTGTAAAAAGATAATTGAGCGCATGGGAGGCAGGATCTGGGTAGAATCACAGAACGGCGAGGGTTGTACTTTTTACTTCACTTTACCGAAAGAAGGTTAAACAAAATACGGCACAATAAATGTGTTATAATAATATGCATATTTGGTATAATGTAAACCGGCGGGATAGACATTAACGATTGCCTGTGTACCTGCATAATAGCCCCGTTGGAATTGCTTACCCGGAGAGATAACCACGCGGATTCTATTTTTTACTGCATTTGCTTTATTGCACTCTTCAAACGATTGTTATGAAGGCCATACACATCCTTTTAGTAGAAGATAATGAAGGGGATATTTTGCTCACTACGGAAGCCTTCGAAGAACGAAAAGTAATAAGTAAGCTCAGCGTAATTAAAAATGGCCAGGAGGCTATTGATTTCTTAAGTAAGACCGGCAAACATACAGATGCGGTTTTACCTGATTTAATTTTGTTGGATATAAACCTGCCCCTAAGGAATGGACATGAAGTACTTAAATATATAAAGGGAACAGAGAACTTAAAGCAAATACCTGTTATTATGCTTACTACTTCCTCCTTCGAAAAGGACATTAGTTATTCCTACAAAAACTTTGCAAATTGTTACATCGTTAAGCCCCTGGAGGCAGATGATTTTTTGAATGCGGTTGAAAGAATGGAAGATTTTTGGTTTCATGTTGTACAGCTTCCAAATACATGATAACCACCTTTAAAAAGGCATACTCACACTAATCCGGGAACCATTTGCTATTGCGCTTTCTATTGCAATTTTGCCATTAAAAGATTCTACCCTATTGATCATATTAGAAATGCCGATGCCTTTTCTTTTCAAGTTCAGATCAAATCCTTTACCGTCATCTTTAACTTCAATATTTATAAGATTACCGGTTTCTTCTACAACGATGATCACATTCTCCGCGGCAGCATGCTTTGCTATATTATTGATCTGCTCCTGGATAATGCGATAAATATTTAGTTTAAACTCATCTTCCAGTAACGCTGTACTTACATTATATACAAGTGAAGTTTTTATGGAAGTACTTGTATTCAGGTTATCAACAAGCACTTCTATCAGTTCTTTTAAATTGATGTTTCGCAAAGGCGTTACATGTTTACTGCTGAGCAGCCTGATCTCGTTGATAGAGTTTTCGATCAGTTGCACCGGGTACTCGATCAATGCGCTTACGCTTTCATTTTTAAGGGCCGCATTGCTTAAAAATAATTTGGTACCAGCCAGTATCTGGGTGATATTATCATGCAACTCCTGGCCAATGCGGTTTCTCTCCTGTTCCTGTGCCTTTATGATCGCTCTCGTTATCTTTTTTTGCTCCTGCACTTTTTGATTTGATATTTGCTGCTCCAGCATCTTCAGTTCGCGTTCCGCGATTTTTCTTTCAGAAATATCATTAGAAACACCGATTATGCCAGTCAACTTGCCCTCCTGGTCGTATATAGGAGAGTTGGTGACGAATACGGGAAAATTAACACCATCTTTTCTTGTAACCATAAATTCGCCGGACCAGGAATTTCCCTGCTGTAAAACTTTCATAATGGCATCTTCCTTTTCCCAGGCTTGCAGGGAAGGAGTAATTTCCGCTATGTTTCGGCCCGACGCTTCGATAACAGTCCAGCCGTACATTTTTTCAGCGCCATTGTTCCAGTAAATTATTTTTCCTTCCAGGTCGGTGGCAATAATTGCCTGGCCTACAGTTGCCAAAAGATTTGCTTTAAAATTGATCTCGGCCTCCTTCAGCTTTATGGCAGCTTTTGATTGCTTCTTTTGCAGGGCGGCTTCAATAGCGCCGGGTAATCTCGTTAGCCTGTCTTTTAAAATATAATCATCTGCTCCCAGCTTAATAATATTCGCGGCAAATTCTTCGGATACGGTACCGGTGATGAGAATGAACGGCACATACCTGGTCCGTTGGTTAACAATCTCCAGGGCTTCGGTAGCGCTAAACTGCGGCATCGAATTATCAGACAAAATAAGGTCAGGATCAAATTCATCCAGCGCCGTGATAAAAGACTCCCTGTCCATCACCAGCTTTGAATGAAAATTCAGTTGCTTTTTTTTCAATAATTCCGATACAATTTCAGCATCATAATCGCTGTCTTCCAGCATTAATATTCGCAAAGGTTTATTCATAAAATACCAGGATTAAACCGGGGGCTGGTTTAACAATAGCCAATAGAAACCAAGGCCCCGGATCGCTTCCGCAAATCTTTCAAAATTTACAGGTTTCACAATATAACTGTTAGCGCCGAGTTGGTAACATGTTTTAATATCCGGGTCTTCTCTTGAAGAGGTTAAAATTACAATAGGGATTAACCGGGTGCGTTCATCTTCCCTGATTTTTTTTAAAACTTCAATGCCATCTAATTTAGGCATCTTAATATCGAGTAAAATTAATTTTAATGCCGGCATTGTGTCGTGCCTGCCGGCAAATTCTCCTGTTGAAAAAATAAATTCAAGTGCCTGCTCGCCGTCAATAACATGGTATAAATTGTTAGCCATATTGTGCTTGGCAAGCTCCATTATGGTTAACTCTGCATCGTCCATGTTATCTTCAACCAGTAAAATATCAACTGAATTTTCTGTCATAATTATAAGATATTAGTATAAATTTTTCACCTGTTTTTTTACGACGGAATTTCGAAAAAGAATTTTGCTCCATTATTTTTTTCTGCTTCCACCCATACATTTCCACCATGTTTGGAAATCACTTTTTCAACAATAGCAAGCCCGATTCCCGTGCCTTCAAATTCATTAGAAGCATGCAGGCGCTGAAACACTTTAAAAAGTTTACCTGCATATTTCTGATCGAAACCTACCCCGTTATCTTTTACAAAAAAACTTACCTGGCCATTCTGGTGTGTTGTGCCAATATCAATTTTTGGTTGTTCATTATTACGTGAATATTTTATGGCATTAGAGATCAGGTTTATCCACACCTGCCTGATCGTATTTGGATCGCCCTTCATATCCGGCAATGGCCCAATTTCCCATACAATATTTTTTCCGGCATCCAATCCCTTGATCACATCTTTCACCAGCTCTTTGGTGTTTATATGTGTTTTTACAAGATCGCTACGCCCCAGCTTTGAAAAAGCAAGTAAATCATCAATCAGGTTCCCCATCTTAAGCGTGTTATTCTTAATGATAGATGAAAGTCTTTTTGCCTCTGCGTCAAGCCCGTTAATATATTTTTCTTCCAGTATCGATGTAAAACCAATGATACCCCTGAGGGGAGCCCTAAGATCATGAGATACCGAGTAAGAAAAAGATTCCATTTCTTTATTAGCAGTTTCCAGTTGTGCCGTACGCTCCGCCACTTTATTTTCAAGATCAAGTTGGTTGGTACGTACCTTCTCCGCCATAATATTAAAGGCGTTCACCAGTTTACCTATCTCATCCATACGGGTAATTTCTACAGTGTGTGAATACTCTCCTGAAGCGATACGATCAGCAGCAGCAGTTAACTGTTTTAATGGGCGTATCAAATTGCGGCTCATGATCCAGGTAATCAATATACCAATGGCGATCAGCGCTCCGCCGATCAGGATGATCCAACGCAAAAAAATGGTGGCAGATTCCAGGATTGTTTTTTCCGAAAATTCGATCAGCACCAGCCACTTGGTACCGGCTATTCGCTGTACAGCGGCAATTACCCGCTCATCATTTGGCTTTGAATATTCAAACAAACCCTGGAAGTCCGTTATATCAATCGGCGGATTTGAAACAGGCTTTATAAAATTGGTCCACAGGCTTCCATCTGAATTGCCAACATAGAGCGTAGCGCCTGTGCCCATAAGTTGCGATAATTGTTCTAATACCTTGGGTGTTGCATATAGTGATCTCCATATTACCATGTACCCCATCACTTTTTTTTGATCGGTAATGGAAGCAACAATTGGGTAAAACATAGAGTCGCCGCTTACATACGCCTTTCCAACCTTGCATGCATTTGGCCCTACTGACAAAGACGAAAATATCGTATCAATGCTAAGTTTCCTGCGCACGCCGGTATTCTTTGTTTGTAAAACAGTTGTCTTGTTTGAATCCAATACTGCTACCAGTAACCAGGTGCTGTCATTCTTTAATTTATTTACAATTGCAAGTGCTTCTTCGGCTGCATCAATGCCTCCTGAACGGATATTTTTCTTTAGAACGTCTTGTTGGGCCGCCGCAAGAACAGCGGTATTAACTGCCCCTGTAGATTGGTTAAACATTGTGGCGAGCTGATCCGTAAGTGTGCGTAGACGATGCTTGCCAATATCGAGTGCAGCATTTTTTACGCCATAGTATGATAAAAAACTAAAGGTGAGAATGACGCTACATAAAAGAACGCATATTAAAAAAGGAAGCCTTTTTTGAAGTGAAAGCCCGTGAAACGTAATCTTTCTATACCATGATCTAACATTCGTTTTCATTTCATATTGGAATTTACTGTTTCATCAAAACTGTGGAGGTAGTATTTAAAGTTAATTTTGGCGTGGTATAATTTTTAAATCACACCTATAAATTTTTCATACTAAAACACACATCAACAAAATATTCTTTCATCAATAAGGCCCTTTATAAATCGGGGCCTAAAGAACAAACATTATTTTTTTATACGCTACCAGGATTGCAAATGCTGGTATACTTTTGATCGGTTAAGCAAATGGAGAATATGCATTATTGATTTCAAAGCTATGAATAAAATGTATTTTTAAAAACTTTCAATTTTTGATAGTATTTATACGGTGGAGTTCTGTTCGAGACCCTTGCTGGTAGCCGATTAGAGTTGTATGATTTTTTGGGTAACTAATAGAAAAAAAGCAATAAAAAAGCACAAGGAAAAGGAGGCTGACGGCAATCCACCGAAATAAACTTAATAGAATAAATTATGCTTACAAACACTTTAAAAACATTGTTCAACAGGGATCTGAACAAACTGAAAAAAGAGATAGAACTTTATCAAGATGAAACAAAGCTCTGGCACATCGAAAAGAGTATTGCAAATTCAGCAGGCAACCTGTGCCTGCACCTGGTGGGCAACCTGAACACCTACATTGGAGCAGAACTTGGTAAAATAAATTACACCAGGAACAGGGACCTTGAATTTTCTCTGAAGGATATTCCCAAAAGCGAATTGTTGAAAAAAATTGAAGACACTATTACAGTAGTTAATTTATCATTAGATAAAATAACGGATGAAGATCTTAAGAATGAATATCCCTTATTGGTTTTTGAAAATAAGACTTCGACAGAATATTTTATGGTTCACCTGGTAGCACACCTGGCTTATCATCTCGGGCAAATTAATTACCACCGCAGGTTATTGGATACTGACACGATATAAAAATCGAATGCAATGCTTCGTCCGCAGGGATGAAACAACGGGGTTGTTTTATTCTTTTGAATTTGAATTTATTTGGCCGGAGATTTAGCTGCTTGTCTTGCAAGCAATTTCCACTGACCGTTTTGTTTTTTCCAGATCAATAGAACCAAAAGATCGGCTTTGCCGGCGGTGTTGTTATTGAAAGTGTCAGCTATCAGGTGATGTCTTACAATAGCCACATCGCTTGCGATCTTTATAGTTTGATCCTCCAGCAATACAGTCTTAAAAACAGATTTACCAGTTACTATATCATCAACAAAAGCCACCTTATCTTCTATCAAACCACCTGAGTGGCCATAACTGAGTTCTTCGGCTGCCATGTTCTCTAACCCGGTTTTATCTGGCTTAAGCATCAGCTTGCGGAAATTTTCTACTGCATCTGCTACAGCTTTTTCATCGGCTGATTGAGCAAATGTGAAAGCACTGCTCAAAAGACAGCATAGCAAAATAGGCATAATCGTTTTTATCATAACAAAGTATTTAATCCTAAAGTTATCAATCAATGATCATAGTTGCAAATTCAACAAAAACATAATACCGGCTATGTCAGATAGATAATTTTCAATAGCCTTGCATTCTGATCTGGGTATTTTTGGTTATATAAGTGCACAGCAAATAAAGCCCGCTTGGTAAAAATCATTTTGCGTAATTTCCCACAAAATTACTTTTTATGATTGCTTCATCCCGTAAAGAATACCGCCTGCTTTTTGTCATTGTATCATTTCTTATTTCTTCGTTCAGCTATGCACAGCCAGTTGAACAATTAGTAAAAGTTATTGTAGCCCCTGACCATGCTGATTGGGTATATGCTACTGGTGAAAAAGTAAAGTTTACCATTACCGTTTTGCAAAATGGAAATGCTGTAAAAAATATCCCTCTTAAATATGAAGTTGGGCCTGAGAAAATGGAGCCTGTAAAAAAAGATTCACTATCACTAACCAATGGCACAATGGTAGTAGATGGAGGCACAATGAAAGATGCTGGCTTTCTTCGGTGCATTGCAACGGCCACTATCAATAATAAAACTTATCGCGGTCTTGGCACTGCCGCATTCGATCCGCAGTTAATTAAACCCGCTGTTACAAACCCCACCGATTTTACCACCTATTGGGACCAGGCAAAAACCGAGCTTTCAAAAGTTCCAATAGATGCAAGGATGACGTTGATGCCTGACCGCTGCACCGAAACTGTAAATGTGTACCATGTAAACATGCAGAATTTTCGCACAGGCACAAGACAGTACGGCATTTTATGTATACCAAAAAAGGAGGGTAAATATCCCGCGATATTAAGAGTGCCCGGCGCAGGTGTACGGCCTTACAGCGGTGATGTAGCCACCGCGGAAAAAGGCTTTATTACCCTGGAGATCGGCATTCACGGAGTGCCCGTAAATATGGATCTTTCTGTGTATGCCAACCTTGGCGCCGGCGCTCTGTCAGGCTATTGGAATTACAATCTCGATGATAAGGACAAGTACTATTATAAACGTGTTTACCTCGGGTGCGTACGTGCAAATGATTTCCTGGTAAGCCTGCCACAATTTGATGGTGTAAACCTTGGCGTAACCGGTGGAAGCCAGGGTGGTGCGCTATCAATTGTAACGGCCGCACTGGATACAAGGGTAAAATTTCTCGCTGCATTTTATCCGGCGTTGTCGGACATGGCTGGCTATTTAAAAGGCCGTGCCGGTGGATGGCCGCATTTGTTTGATAAAAATAATCTTGCCTTTAATAATAAAAAAGATAAGATTGAAACAGCCGCTTATTATGATGTCGTCAACTTTGCCCGCCTGCTAAAAATTCCCGGAATGTATAGTTGGGGATTCAATGATGAAACCTGTCCGCCCACTTCAATGTATGCGGCATACAATGTGATCAGCGCTCCTAAAGAATTATTTCTTGCGCAGGAAACCGGCCACTGGACTTACCCGGAGCAAACAGAAAAATTAGGCAATTGGCTGATATCAAAATTAAAAGCCCCCTAGCCCCCGAAGGGGGAACAGAGCAAGAGCTGTTAAGTTCTGGTGAGTATTACCGAATTTGGGGTTCATATTTTTGAGCCCGGCTGAAGTACTGCTATTTAGCTTCGGTGGCGTCGCACTCTTTTACATTTTATCAATACTGAACAAAGTAAACCTGCAATCATTCCTTTGAGTAAATTAACCGCAGTCATTAACGCGTTTTTAAATTAACCGTATGATATACCTAAAATATTTTAGATCGTTAATTGTAATCCTTATCAGTTTACCATTTACGGTTTTAGCCCAGCAAGATTCTACCGGGTACTTTTCTTCGTTTGATAAAACAAAAATTTACTACGAAGTAAAAGGCACTGGGAAGCCTGTGTTGTTGATCCACGGCTTCACAGGCAAAGGCGCCGATTGGAAAAGGAAACCATTGTATGACAGCCTGCTTGCCAAAGGTTTTAAAGTGATCATTGCCGATATGCGGGGAAACGGCCTTTCTGATAAACCACACACTCCCGAAGCTTATGCGGATGATGCCGAAGCAAAAGACCTCATGGCATTGTTGCAATATCTTGGTATAAAAAAATATGAAGCAGTTGGCTATTCACGTGGCTCCATTATTCTTGCAAGGTTGCTGGTATTGGATAAAAATATTACAAGTGCAGTGATCGGCGGAATGGGAGCAGATTTCACTAACCCGCTATGGCCGCGGCGCATTGGTATATATGAAGCGTTGATGTACGATTCAGTAAAGGGCTATGATGAGTTTAAAAAACGGGTAGCGAAAGATGGGCTGGACAGGTTAGCGCTTGCTTACCAGCAGAAAGGCCAACCATCAACAAGTAAAGAAGAACTGGCAAAAGTGAAACAAAAAGTAATGATCATTTGCGGCGACAAAGATTCAGATAATGGCAGAGCGGAAGACCTTCAGCAACTGATACCAGGTTCAATATTTGTTACTGTTCCGGGTGATCATGGCGGTGCATCGGGTACTGTAGAATTTGCTACAAACGCGGTTGCTTTTCTGTCCCGGTGAGCCACCCTTTTGGGGACTCGCCGATGAAGCGGCTCGCTGGTTCAATTCGAAGATGCCCGTTTCAACTTCACCTTTCCGAAACGATTCTTTACATCATCGATGGCTTTGTATAAATCTGATTTGCGGGCCATGTCATCAAACAAACTTGTCTGCACACCTTCATTGGTCAACTCACTCAGGCGAACGCCCAGCAAACGAACCGGCTGACCTTTGCGATATAATTTATGGAACAAGTCCTTTGCCACGGGTATGATCTCATCATCAGCACAGGTAAAAGGCACCGTGGTTTGTCGGGAAGTTGTTTCAAAATCAGGGTATCTTATTTTAACTGCAATACAACCGGCAAGCTTTCCATCCTGCCGGAGTTCAAAAGCAATTTTTTCCGTTAGCCTCACTACTTCACTCATTAAAAATTTCATGTCCGTTTTATTTTCATCAAAAGTATTTTCTGATGATACTGACTTTGCCTCGTGGTACTGCACTACTTCTCCATTATGAATACCCTGGCTTTTTTGCCAAAGATCGTACCCCCATTTGCCGAGGCGCTCTTCTAATTCTTCCGGGTTACGAAGGCTCACATCCTCAATCGTTCTTATACCGATCGCTTTCAAAACCTCCCAGGTATGATCCCCCACCCCTGGAATTTTGTTTACAGCGAGCGACGCTAAAAATTCTTTTTCCTTTCCGAAGGGTACTTGTAAATAGCCATTTGGCTTTGCCTCATTAGTAGCAATTTTTGCCATCATTTTATTGCTGGCCAAACCAAAGGAGATGGGCAATCCTGTTTCATTTATTATCAATTGCCGAAGATCAATTGTCCATTGCAAAGGCTTAAAAAATTTCTCCATGCCTGTAAGGTCAAGGTAAAATTCATCGATAGATGCCTTTTCAAATAAGGGTGCTTTATCAGCAATGATCTGTGTTACCCAACGGGAGTATCGGCTGTATTCACCCCTTGTTCCTTTTACCGCAATTGCCTGCGGACACAATTGCCTCGCCTTTGCGGAAGGCATACCGGAATGGATACCAAACTTTCTCGCCTCATAGCTACATGCAGCCACTACACCACGTTCGGCGCCACCCACATATACAGGCTTCCCCTTCAACGATGGGTCATTCAATATCTCTACCGATACAAAAAATGAATCAAGATCAAAATGTGCGATAATGCGTTGAGGGGTTTTGTTCACAGTACAAAAATAAATAAAATGCGGGCACAGCTTCTTAATAGTTCACTACAATCTGCCGGAAAATAATTGGGTATCATTAAGATATTTACACCTAAAAATAGCAAGGGAATGGATGGAGAGATTACTGGCTAAACCGCTGTTGAAATTATAATTAAATGCTTATAATTTGCACTTTACGAACCTTGTTTGTGTAGCCTGAACCGCTGCTGATAAAGGCTTTTACCTTTCATTAAATACAGCTTCAAAATCGGCAGGAGTTAAAATAGCCGCTGTTTTGAACGGATTATGAACTAACAAATCTTTGTCACCTGTAACTAAATAATCTGCTTTTGAAAAGTCAATTAAATCCAACAAAAAATTGTCTTTTGGATCTCTGTTGATAAAGTGTGTAGGCTTAATATTTACATTTTCAGCTATAGATTGCAGAAGATCAATTAAATCAGTTACACTTTCTTGTGGGAAATACTTTTTAAGTCTTTCTCTACTTGTAACCTCCCTTATTTCTTCTACTAATTGATTTGTAATGACAATAGTAAATTGTCCATCTGCAATGAAATCTTTCATAAATGACAGGCGTTTGCCAATTAGAAAGCTAATCCAAACATTCGTGTCAAAGATGACCTTAATGTTTTTTTCTTTCATACATCTGCTGTCTCACAATTTCAACTTCTTTATTAATAGTGTTTAAGTTTAAATCCTTTGCCCTAAATGTTTTTAGGAGATTTGATAATTTAGATTCAATCCCTTCTTTTTCTAATTCTTTAGTCAATTTGATTTTTTCTTTTTTTGGCAATTGTTTTACCAATGCTAAAACCTGGTCAAATGTAATTTCAACTTGTAATGCCGTTTTCATTTTCTTCTCTTTGTTCAAATTTAGGAAAAAATGTTTAAAGTTTTAGATACCCAAAGCCAACGCCCAACGTGACAGTAACGATGGACAGCAGGTCAGAAAAACCTATGTCTACTGCGAAATACAAGGGAACAGACTGGATATCTCCTTAACAAAAATATTACCGGTATATGTCCAGCAAGCCATCAGGAAGTGTAACAAATACCTTCCTGTTTTTTTGATCAATTTTATCCAACGATTCGCCATGTATGGGTATCAACGCTTCTTTTCCGTCCAGCAAAATGGTGCAGAGCACCTGGTGAGGCTGTTCAATTACTTCAATAATTTCCCCAAGGTCCTCATCTTCATTGACCAGGTGAAAACCTAGCATGGCTATCGGTGCAGCTTTGGCAGCAAACTTTTTAAAATCTTCCTCGGTGATCCACACTTCTTTAGGCGTTAATTTGCGGGCCGTTTCTTTGGTGTCAATTCCTTCCAATTTTACATAGATTTCCGCATCATTTTTAACAGCAGCGCTTTCCAGGAAGTATGGCATAAAATTATCCTTGCCCTGCTCAACAAATATTGTTTCCAGGCCTTTTAAAGATGTTTTTTCGCCAAGACTATGCTTTAAAACAAGTTCTCCTTTCAAGCCAAAGCTTGCTGCTAATTTTCCTATTTTAAAGTATTGGCTCATGCTGTAATTTAAGCGTTAAAAAATTTCACGCAAAGAAAAGAAGATGCAAAGACGCAAAGTTGATTTTGAATTTTCTTTGCGCCTTACTTTATTCCCTTGCGTCTTTGCGTGGAATAAGTAGTACTCACTTACCATTCACAAATCGACCCGGCTTGTTATTCTTAACAGCACCTGGTATCGTACATAAAAAAAGCAATTCCGACTGCTCGAAATTGCTTGAAAGAATTAACTCAACAGCAGTTTTTATTCTCCTGTTTTAGTTTCTTCAGGGGCAGAAGCTTCAACCGGGGCTGCAACGGGTGCAGCAGGGGCTTCAGCAACTTTGCGTACTACTGGCTGATTGCGGCTATCAGAACGACCCTTTTTGTGGGCGCTTTGACGCTTTGCAATATGCGCATCATGCTCAGCGCTCCATGTAGTGAACTTTTGCATTGCAACAGCTTCATCAAACAGGCCAAGGCCAACACCTCTTAACAAATGTTTCAGGAACAATACGCCTTTGAATGAAAGGATACGACGAACGGTGTCTGTTGGCTGAGCACCTTTGTGTAACCAATCCAATGCCTTTTGACGATCAATCTGCACAGTGGCAGGAACGGTCAAAGGATTGTAAGTACCAAGTTTCTGAATAAATTTGCCATCGCGTGGGCTACGGGCAT
>JBDSAP010000424.1:0-31735 GCA_039922055.1 Ferruginibacter sp. | reverse complement strand
ATGTGTATTTAAAAGCCTTGCCCGATGATATGGTGCCGTATTGGGATTTTAATGATCCTGCAATACCGAATACGCCAAAAGATGCATCTGCTGCAAGCATCGTTGCATCTGCATTGCTGGAGCTGTCAACTTTTGTTGATGATAAATCGAAGGCAACTGAATACAGAACCAAAGCCGAAAAAATGCTGGAAATCCTTTCATCTAAAAAATATCAAAGCAGGGCAATCAATAATGCGTTTCTACTGCATAGTACAGGCCATAAGCCAAACGGCGGCGAAATAGATGCCTCCATCATTTATGCGGACTACTACTACATAGAAGCATTATTAAGGTTAAAAAAATTGCAGGAAGGAAAAACAATTTCCGGCATTTTGTAACAGCACTATGGTTCTGGCAATGTTGATCATTTTACTTTGAAACGAAACAATGAACAAAATAAAAAATATAATTCCATTCCTGGGCATCACACTATTGATGATAATTAACCAGCGTGGTTATTCGCAGATAATTGATAGCACCAGGCTGAGCATATCGTCTCCCGATAAAAATATTACAGTGCAGTTCTATCAGAAGAATATCAACGATGGCAAACGGGCCATGTACTATGATGTCACTTATAAAAACAAGCCGGTGATATTGGAATCCGCTTTAGATATCCAACTCGACAATCATTTGTCAGAACAGGCCATGGCGCTTAAGGTGGACAAGCATGTGAACTGGTGCGAAAACCTGAGATTTATCAATAGGTCCACATCATCTCAAAACAATGAATGGAAGCCGGTGTATGGCGAGCGAAGCTTAATAAAAAACAACTACAACAGCCTTACCATTCATTTGGTAAAAGATGATAACCCTATTTACAAAATGGATATTGATATCCGTGTTTACAATGAGGGTGCTGCCATTCGTTACTTCTTCCCTGAAAATGAAAAAGGAACTTACTACCGGGTGATGGCCGAGAATACCGAGTTTGCATTGCCACAAAATACCAACGCATGGTTTACAGGATGGGCGCAAGGACCTTACAGTTTGTTGCCTTTAAACAACTGGCCGCAGGAAAGCGAGCGCCCGCTAACATTAGCGCTTGAAAATGGCCTATCCGTTTGCCTGGCGGAAGCTGCCTTAATTGATTATGCCAGAACGAAATTTAAGCTGCATACAACAAAACCAAATACCATCCTCACTTCAATGTACACACCGGTGGACCTGATCTCACCGGTAGGTACACCCTGGAGAGTAATTATGATTGCAGAAAACCCGGCCGGCCTGGTGATGAACAACGATATAATTCTTAATCTTAACCAGCCTTCTAAAATAAAAGATCAAAGCTGGATAAAGCCCGGTAAGATCATGCGGGTGATGACGCAAACCGCGGCTGACGCAAAAGAAAATATCGACTTTGCTGCAAAGCATCATCTTCAATATATTTTATTCGATTGGAAATGGTATGGCCCCGCATTCAGTTTTGAATCAGACGCCACTAAAGTAGCTATACCAAATTTCGACCTGCCGGGTATCATACAATATGGCAAAGAGAAGGGCATAGGTGTATGGTTGTACTGCAACCTCCAAGGCTTATATTCTCAATCAGATTCTTTGTTTGCCGTGTATAAAAAATGGGGGGTGAAAGGCGTAAAATTTGGCTTTGTGCAAGTCGGCTCTCATCGATGGACAACATGGATAGAAGACATGTTTAAGAAGGCAGCCGAAAATGAAATGATGGTGAATGTACATGACGACTGGCGCCCCACGGGGGAGCAGCGTACCTGGCCCAACCTGATGACGGCGGAGGGTATACGCGGCAACGAAGAAATGCCGGATGCAACCCATAATACCATCCTTCCTTTTACAAGATATATTGCCGGCGCAGCAGATTATACAATTTGTTATTACGACAAAAGAATTAAAACCACGCATGCTCACCAATTGGCCATGGCAGCGGTTTATTATAGCCCCATACAAACCTTGTTCTGGTATGATAAGCCTGCTGTTAGCGACAATGAACCGGAACTGGAATTCTGGGATAAAATACCCACTACATGGGATGAAACAAAACTGCTCCAGGGTTCACCAGGTGAATTTGTTACTACCGCAAGAAGGAGCGGCGATGATTGGTTCATCGGCACACTTACCAACAACAATTCACGTACACTAAAATTGTCTTTTGACTTTTTACCCAAAGGAAAAAAATATACTGGCAGTTTGTATAGTGATGATGATGATGCACTCACGAAAACAAAAGTGAAAGTGGAAAGAAAAATAATTACATCAGCAACGGTGTTGGAATTAACGTTAAAACCATCAGGCGGACATGCAGTTTGGCTCACCCCGGTGAAGTGATATCTGCCTGGTGTTAAGTTAAGCGCGGTATGCGTTGAAATTTATTCCATTAAGTGATGGGGTCAGCTTTAATCTAAAAGCATTTTATTATGAATTTTTTTTAGATAGCCACCTTTCATAAATGGCTTGCGGAGAGAAGTTCGTGTGCCACGAACCAAGGCGAGGAACACACCCTTTGAAGAGTCGACGCGACACAAGGATTGCTATCGCACATGGCCGCCCTACACCCTTGCGGTTACGCCGGATTCTGGCGCTGCCATTTCAAACACATATACCCTTGCTCAACATGTAAAAACAAAACCGGTCGCTTACCGATTTTATGCAGGCTGGATAATGTCAGATAAAAGATTTGCCAGTAAGCAGTATTTTGAAAACTTTTTAAAAAAGGAGGCTGCGAAAATAAATGCCGATATACAGGTTAAATGATCGGTTGATTCCAAATCTTATTCAAGCACATTGTCATCACAGCTATTTTCTATCCTGTCCTCCGACATATTATTACCTAAATTAATTTATTGTAATCGTATCAATTAAAGATAGAATCCAAAATTTCTACAACCGCAGGCGGATATTTTTGCAATGGACAGTGGAATAAATAACCTGCTAAAACTGGACGGTTTAAATAAAACGGCTGATGTTGAAAAAGGCGGGATATAATTAGTCCGGGTATCCCGAAAAACTAATATTTGATGGATTTGCAGTTAGAACTACCGGGATCAATAAAGTTATTCGGATATCATATAATGTGGGAGAGGGTTTCAGCGAAAATAAAAAAGGGCAAACAGTAATAAAACCGATTTGCCCTCGCTTGTTGGGTTACTAGGATTCGAACCTAGACGGACAGAATCAAAATCTGTAGTGCTACCATTACACTATAACCCATTACTGCTTTATTGTTTGGGAATGCAAATTTAGGGTTTGCATATTAAAATTCCCAAAAACTATTGAAAAACCTTTGTGCAATAGATCCCTCAGCATTTGAGAATACTCATTGGGCGTCGCCTGTAATAAATTATAAATAATAGATAGATTTACTTTTATCTTAATCTATTTATTTAAGCTTTATCCTCTTCCTCTTTCAGGCTTTTGATCATTTGCAATGCTTCTGCCACTACATCACACATGATGGTTACCAATGAGCCGGGTTTAGCAGTTTTATAGGCGTGTGTAATTGCGTCTTTTTCATTCAAAATAATGGTGACCGGAATCTCTTTTGTTTTACCTGCATTGATACCTTCTATCAATAAATTAACGATCTCATCGGCGGTCCGGCCACGCAGATTTTTATCCTGCCGGATAATTATTTCATCAAAGCATTTTGCTGAGAGCGTCCCGAGGTCCATAATATCTTCATCACGCCGGTCGCCTGTTCCGCTGATAATACCAACTTTCGGGTATCCAGGCATCTTACCAATAAAATCACCCAGTAGTTTGAGGCCCGCCTGGTTGTGTGCAAAATCCACCAGGAAATCAAAATGCTTAAATTTAAATAAGTTCAGTCTTCCTGGTGTTTGGGTTGGTGATGGAGCAAAGGATTCGAGGGCGTTTTTTATATCGTCTACTTTAATGTTTCGATATAAGTAGGTTGCCAACACTGCGGGTAAAGCATTCATAATATTATGAGTTGCCCTTCCGCCATAAGTAATCGGTATATCCGCCACTCTTTGCACCCTTATCTTCCAGGTGCCTTTCATTATACTCACATAGCCATTCTCATATATAGCAGCGAGCCCGCCACCTTTGCAATGTTTTTTTATTCTCGGATTATTTTCATCCATGCTAAATAAACCGATATGGCAATCCAGGTTATCCTTCATCTTATAAACAAGATCATCATCAGCATTCAGGATGGCGTAGCCATGAGCAAAAACACTTTCTGCAACCACCGCTTTTACCTTGGCCATTTGCTCTACGGAATCAATCCCGCCTAACCCGATATGATCTGTACTTACATTGGTAATGATCGCAATATCGCAATTTTGAAAGGCAAGCCCGTTCTTAAGAATTCCTCCCCTGGCACATTCCAGTACGGCAAAGTCCACAGTGGGATCCCGCAATACAAAGGTGGAACTGACCGGCCCGGTGCAATCTCCCTTCATCATTAGTTGGTTTTGAATATATACCCCATCACTGGTTGTGTAGCCTACTTTATAACCGGCGCTTTTGGCAATATGAGCTGTAAGCCTGGTAACTGTTGTTTTACCATTAGTGCCCGTTATTGCAATGATCGGTATACGGCCGGCGCTTCCTTTCGGGAATAGCATTTCTATTACCGGTTCTGCTACATTTCTTGCGATACCAACCGCAGGATCAATATGCATACGGAAGCCGGGAGCCGCATTTACTTCCAGTACCGCACCACCATTTTCACTGATGGGCAAACGCAGATCAGGCGCCATAATATCGATGCCACAAATATCAAGACCAATAATGCGGCTTATTCTTTCGCACATAAAAATATTGTCGGGATGTACCTCATCGGTTACATCAGCAGAAGTGCCACCGGTAGAAAGATTAGCAGTTGGCTTTAGTAAAACAAGCTCGCCTTTTGCAGGAACCGTTTCCAAAGTATAACCAATATCATCCAGCATTTTGTTACTGAAATTATCCAGCTTAATGGAAGTGAGCACATTCTCATGACCATAGCCACGCCGCGGATCTTTATTCGTTTCGTCTACCAGCCATTGAATAGTGTGCTCGCCATCACCGGTAACTGCGGCGGGTGTACGCAACGCTGCACAAATAAATTTGTTATCGATCACCAATACCCGGAAATCAAACCCGGTGATGAACTTTTCACAAATCACACTTCGGCCATATACCTGTGCCGCAGCCAACCCTTTTACTGCCTGGTCCCAGTTAACGATATTAGTCGTAGCGCCCTTACCGTGGTTACCATCAATTGGTTTCAAAACCATTGGGTATCCAACAGTTTCTATTGCTTCTTTTAGTTCTTCTTCCGATCTTAAAATTATTCCATTAGGTACCGGTATCTCTGCTGCACTTAACAGGTTTTTGGTTTCTTCTTTATCTCCGGCAATATCAACACCAATGGTGGAAGTAGTAGAGGCAATGGTGGCCCGTATTCTTTTTTGGTGAATGCCGTAGCCCAGTTGCACAAGACTCTGACTGTTGAGCCTGATATAAGGAATGTTTCTTTTAGCAGCTTCGTCTACAATGCAGCCTGTACTTGGTCCGAGGCGGGTATCTTCCCTTACTTCCCGTAGCTTCATAATATCTTCTTCCATGTTGTAATCAACGCCATCAGCAATTGCCTGCACTACCCTGGTAGCAGCCCTCGCCGCATATACGCCTGCATCTTCTTCTATGTAACTGAATACAACATAGTACTCGCCTTCACGACCAGTACCTCTTGTCCGGCCAAAGCCCGTATCCATTCCTGCAAGCGTCTGCATCTCCAATGCCACATGTTCAATTACATGTCCCATCCAGGTGCCCTCTTCTATCCGCTCAAAAAATCCGCCTGGTGTGCCAACACTGCAACGATGCTCTTGCATGCTGGGAAACATTTTCTCAAGCCGCTCCTTAAAGCCAGCAATTTTATTGGTAGGTTTTTGTTCCATGTCTTCCAGGTCGAGCTTCATTTGTATAAGCTTGGTTCGTCGCACACTCCAATAGTTGGGACCTCTCATCACTTTAATTTCTATAATCTTCATAAATAGTTATTTGCTTTGTTGAATGGGGTTAAATTTTTTAAAACTATTGTTAAGCTAAGCGTAAATATGACTCGTTATGATTGCACGAATTACACGAATTAAGAAAAAAGCACTGTATCAATTCGTGTAATAAAATAAATCATACGTCATTTCATTGTTAACACTGCACTATTATAGTTTTCTTAGTGATATCTCCGGATATTATGCTTTAAAATAGCATGCAGCTATTGGATACATCAATTGCTCTTTGCACCCAAAACAGTTTTTATTTTGATGTAAGCCGGAAGTTAAATAAAAAAAGGTAGCTTAAAAAATAGAAGTACATCCAAACTGCTTCCTGCAATTCCTTTACTTTTGTGGTACCCATTATTTTTTACAGTAAAACAAGCAATGATACAATGAGAAGGGCGTTTTACTGGTTTACGTAAATAAAACTGCATGCAACATCCACGGGGAAAGCTCATTGCAATTGGAGGCGCCGAAGATAAAGGAAACGATCCCGAGAAAGGCGAATCACAAAAGCTGAGCAATCTTAATTTTATTGAATTAGGTATTCTACACCGCATTGTTTCAGAAAGCGGTGGCCCCAGTGCCCGGATAGAAGTAGTGACCACAGCGTCCACCATCCCTTACGAAGTAGGCGAAAATTATTTGGATGCCTTTGGAAAAATAGGATGCACCGATGTAAACGTAATGCATATACGAAACAGGGCAGATGCCGTTAACGAAGAATATCTTGAAAGGCTTCGCAACTGTAATACCATTATGTTTAGCGGCGGTAACCAACTTCGTTTATCTACCACATTTGGGGGCACTTCATTTTTACACATCACGCTGGATCGTTATCAAAACGAAGAAGGCTTTGTAGTAGCGGGAACAAGCGCCGGTGCAATGGCCATGAGCAATACAATGATCTACGAAGGCAATGCAACCCGTGCTCATCTCAAAGGCGAGGTAAAGATCACAACCGGGCTTGGCTTTATGGACGATGTAATATTCGACAGTCATTTTGAAAAGCGTGGCCGTTTTGGCCGCTTAACGCAAGCCATTGCCACCAATCCTTCCTGCATCGGCATCGGCCTTGGCGAAGATACCGGCATGCTGATCACCGAAGGGAATAAAATGGAAGCGATCGGCAGCGGTTGTGTTATCATTGTTGATGGTCATGATATTCGTTACTCCAACATCGCCGACATTCCGGAAGGTAATCCTTACAGTATAGAAAACCTGAAAGTGCATGTATGCGAAAAAGGCAATGGCTACCTGGCTTTGGAAAGAAAATTTTTACCTGAAGCAAGGGAAGGCGCTGTTATAAAAAAGCAGGTGCATGTGGATTAGTAAATTCTGATTTTATTGACCCGGCAACAGATCTTTGTGGAACTTCGGTGGCGTCGCACTCTTGTACATTTTATCTTTGCGGAGCTTTCATCATGGATTGCAGGGTTTCTACCCAATCCAGGACTATTCTTGCTTCGACCCAACAAGACCCACTTGTAATTTTGTTCTCTTCTTTCAACTTACCATTTATTGGCTAATTCTTATTTTGAGTTGCTATGAACAAAGTAGTTTTTATAATGAAGTTTTTGTGAATGATTTCGGCAGCGTTAAGGCTCGGCGATGGGCAGGTTTTTGACAATGTCAAAGGCCGGAACTAAAGCTGATTGAAAAACGATGAACGTAACAACTAAAAGCTAAATTATCAACGTCCTGCTGTAACTATTGCTAATAGTGAGTTTTAGCTGATTGTACTTCTGTCAAACCCTGCTATTGCAAATACTTTTACTGGTAGCAATACGGTCTTATTTTGCTGAAAGTTTAATTTTTCGTCTTTCTTCAAAATATTTTTTTATTTCTTCAAACGTCATGTCTTTTATGTCATTGCTAATGCTGTCTCTTACTTCACGCATAAATTTGACAGCTTTAAAATCTTTAATTATGTTTTTATTAGTCTTCATTTGTAATAATTTCTTTTGGTGAACCAATAGCGAATTTACGGAAGGTTCTTTCTTATCGGAGTTTGACTGCATTTCAAATTGTCGTTGCACTTTCAAGGCCGTGGGGGACTCTTCTCTCATACATGACACCTTATACATCGGTTCGTTGATGGCCTTTCCCCAACAATTAATAAAGAGTTTATTTTACCCGGCTTATTGTTCCTTCAATGACAATCTATGTGCATCATGTTTGTCAACAGTAATTACATATTCATAGATGTATAAAATGTTTACTGATTGTCTCTTAGTTTATCTTATTTTAATGACCGGTGATGGTGAGCGCTTTTCCTGGGTCTACCGTGCAACTTACATTGATGCCATAAGGTGTGAGTGACCGGCACACAGCGTTTATAATATCTACTTCAACATCATGGTATAGTAACACAATTGTATTAGCATCAGGCACTTTATTATTGCTCCAGGTTGCAGGCTGGCTCCATAAGCCTGAATGCACGGTAGTGACAATTGAATCGCTTTTCTGTTGCGTAATACTCCAGTTGCTATTTACGCTATCCTTCGCACGTAGGTAAAGCGTGTGTGAACCCGGCGGGATAGCTGTTATCGGAATTTTAAAACTAAAAGTGCCGCCAGGCTTTGGTGTTAGGAAGGCAATTTTTGATGCGAGGCCAACTCCGGGATCAGTATTAAAAAAATATTCCGCACCCGCAATAACATATACATTTGGGTTGATCACCTCTACGTTACGTCTCGCCGTTATTGACCACTTGCCATCAGTGTCGCGGAACCGGGTATATAGTTTATGATAGCCCAGGGATAGCCCGGCAATAGTTGCATTGAAATTTTGAAGAATGATCGCTCCCTGCGTGCTGACCGAAATGGATGATGCCAGCGAAAAACCAGGATCAGCATCAAAAAAGTATTCACCTGCAACCATATTGCTTTGACTATTAGAAGATATGATCTCAATATTTTTTCGGGTGGTAATACTCCAGTTGCCATTACTGTCACGGGTGCGGATGTATAATTTATGGTATCCGATCGCTGCACCAGCAAGGTTAACATTTAGGTTATAAGTGCCATTTGGTTGCGGGTTGGTCAAACTAACCAATGAGTTTTTTCCCACGCCTGCATCTATATCTAAAAAATATTCGGCTGCTACTACATTTTGCGCCATCGCAACATTACCGGCCACTATACACAAAATGATTAAAACAAGACTTTTCATAAACAATTATTGTATGGTTCGTGCCTTGATGATTACTGGCAGGCCGGTGGCATCGGCAATACCTGTGGTATTAATTTCGTAAATGACAGGTACGGGCGCCAGACCTGAAAGCGTGTAACGGGCCGTGATAGCAGCTCCTCCAAATGCGCCCCTGTCTGTATTATCCTTACCGGAATTAGCGGCTACCGAACCTGGCGCCACCTGGTACGCACCATCTTTCGATACACCATTAACAAACAAGGTGGTAATTGAAGGTACTACAAGGTTATTATTACTTAATCCAAATTGGGTAGAGAGTGTTCCGATATTATAGCTGACAACCCCCGGCGAAGCTGAAATATTCACAACAGCATTGACTGGCATCAGGATATTATTACTAAACTCGGTGGTTGAAAATGCCAACTGCGGCGTGGCCAGATTATCCGGGCCGTCAAATATGTTATTCCTGCACTGCAATATTGGCCAAAAAGTAGTTGGGTTGGCAAGTGGCGTGCCCCATACCAATGTTTTTTGACAAATGTTATTGTTGAAAATAATACTGGTTGGTGGAACAAAACCTAGATTACCGTTTGTTACCAGGCAGTTGGTGACAAAAGTATTTGCAAAAAAGTTTTGCACTATGATCACATCAGTCAATAGTGTTTCAAACCTCACAGCTCTCTCTATCCTGCATCGTTTTACAGTAATATTATCTGTACTTACATAAACATGCCCGTCCACAGTATTGCCATTATTTACTATCTCCATCCCGAGAAGTTTAGAGCCCTGCGACCCGTTGTTGAAAACTATGTATTCAATTTTTGATGATAAAGTGGTATTTGAAGTTGCGGGATTATCTGTCAAAAAATAACCCGGTCCGATTATCACCAGCTTTTTGGTGATGGTTCCGAAATTATAAATAGAAGTGGAGCCTTCTACGTGTAGCGTATCTCCATTATTAACGATACCAAAGGTTACTGCCTGGTTTACTTGTGTAAATACAGGATATGCAGCAGTGCCTCCAAAGTTATCTCCCCAAAGCGAGGTGCCGTTGTAGTTAGATTTATTATTTACCCGCCACACCTTCGCTTTCGCCTGATGGCAAATTAAAATTGCTATTAATGTAAACAGGAGGAAAAGGGATTTTGTGTTCATTTGATATTATTTAAAATGATGAATGTGCATGATTAATATAGAAGAAATCCCGGACAAAAAGTATCCTCTTTTATCTCAATAATAAATTATGATAATGGCGGGATTAGAAAACGTTCATTTGGGGTAATAAAAGCGGCTCGCAGGATGAATGGAAGAGTTAATGTTTTTTACCTGTATCCAAGATAAAAAAATAATCTTAATTCCGGCAGGTATAATTTTAAAATAGATAAGATTTTGACACAGGCAAAGACGATCCATCTTGTCACAGCCAATACTTTTTTGGGCGCTCTCTGAATGATAGGTGGGTTATTATTGACGGCTCGGCTGAGGTCAACATCTCTTAATAATTCAGCGCAAAAATAGAATCGTTGATCAACAACTCTCAAAAGACCGGATACCCTCGTACACATTGTCGTATTTTCACATGTCATATTTGTAGTTTCCATTTTGCGTAATGTTTCTTAATTTTAAATCTCCAACCAAAATCCCCATCTATGGCCATCTACACACTTCTCATCAACGGTAAACCATATAAAGCTGATGTAGCTGCGGATACGCCGCTGTTATGGGTTTTAAGAGACCACCTGGGAATGGTGGGCACAAAGTATGGATGCGGTATTGCCCAATGCGGCGCATGCACCGTCCATTTAAATGGAAATGCTGTAAGGTCGTGCTCCTTACCGGTTTCCGCTGTCGGCGCATCAAAAGTCACCACCATTGAAGGATTGTCGGATAAAGGCGATCATCCGCTACAGCTTGCATGGGATGAGGTTGATGTACCGCAATGTGGTTATTGCCAGGCAGGCCAGATAATGAATGCAGCGGCACTACTCAAGAAAAAACCTCATCCAACGGAGGCAGAAATAAATACTACCATGCAGGGAAATATATGTCGTTGCGGCGCCTATCACCGTATCCGGGAAGCAATACAATTAGCAAGCACTAAAATCTGATCCAATGTCAAATTCACTTACAACAAACAGGAGATCGTTTTTAAAATTAGCTTCTCTCACCAGCGGTGGGTTAATGCTTGGCTTCAACTGGTCTGGCGCCGAAGCGGAAGTGCCTGTAAACATGGGCGCAACGGGCAATGCCGACAATATGGGTTTTAATAGTTACCTGTCAATATCAGTGGAGGGGATCGTTACTATTATGTCACCCAATCCTGAGCTTGGGCAGAATATTCTCACATCTTTTCCCATGATTGTAGCAGAAGAACTGGATGCTGATTGGACAAAAGTAAAAGCTGTTCAGGCAAAGCTCGATACCAAAAGTTTCGACCGGCAACTTACAGGGGGGAGTGGTGCAGTGCCTCATTCCTGGAAACGTTTACGTACTGCCGGCGCCAGTGCAAGATATATGTTGATACAAACGGCTGCCAAAAGATGGAATGTGCAACCTGAGGAGTGTGCCACCAGTAATGGTTTTGTGATGCATACTACTTCCGGCAAGAAGGTTGGCTATGGCGAACTTGCTGAAGAGGCATCCAAACTAGCGGTGCCAAAGGATGTAAAACTAAAAGACCCTAAAGACTTTAAGATAATAGGCACATCTGTAAGAAATGTTGCTAATAAAGATATTGCTACCGGTAAGCCATTGTTTGGTCTCGATTTTTACCGGCCAGGAATGTTGTTTGCCATGATCCAGCGTCCTCCGGCATTTGGTACAAAGATCAAATCGGTGGACTCGGCCGCTGCCAAAGCAATGCCGGGAATTATTGATGTGGTGGTTTTTAAAAATAATGTTGCAGTAGTTGGTAAATCAACCTGGGAAGTAAACAAGGCCAGGAAACTGTTGAAAATTGATTATGAAAATGATGGTGCAATTGAAAGCACTGCGGATCATAACAATTTATTTTCATCATTGATGGATACCGGTACCCCAACCGTTCGTCGCAAGAATGGTGACGTGGATGCTGCATTTAAAGGAGCAGCGAAAGTTGTAAAAGGCGAATACCAATGCCCCTTTCTTTCACATGCACCAATGGAGCCGATGAATTTTTTTGCCCATGTAAAAGATGATGGGGTAGAGTTAGTTGGCCCGTCACAAACTCCCGGTGGCGCACGGACCGCTGTTTCCAAATTACTAAATATTCCTGAAGATAAAATAACGCTTGAACTAACACGACTTGGCGGAGGCTTTGGCCGCCGGCTAAAATTTGATTATGTGGTGGAAGCAGCCGAGTTATCCAGCATAATAAAAGCGCCGGTCAAAGTGATCTGGACAAGAGAAGATGATATGATGGGAGGCAGCTATCGCCCCGCTGTACGCTATCTCTTTGAAGCTGCCCTGGATGATAAAGGAAATCTCATAGGATATAAATGCAGGGGAGTAGGAGTTAATGCAGGTAACCCCACACGTGAGGATAACTTTCCAGCGGGCGCCGTAGATAATTTATTGATCGATAGTGTCGACCATGTATCGCCAATCACTACCGGTCCATGGCGTGCGCCGATCACCAATTTTTTAGGATTTGCAGAACAGTCTTTCATTGATGAAGTAGCACATGCGGCGGGTAAAGACCCGGTGCAGTTTAGGATTGATCTTTTGGACAAAGCAAGAAAGACGCCGGCTGGCGCTATCAAATACGATATCGGCCGCATGGAGGAAGTAATTAAACAAGCCGCAGAAAAATCCGGCTGGGGTAAGAAGCCAGGTGTGTTCCAGGGCTTTAGTGTTTACTTTTCACACCAGTCTTATGTTGCCCAGGTTTGTGAAGTAGAGATGAAGAATGGTAAACCCGTTGTAAAAAAGATATATGCTGTTGCCGATTGTGGCCAGGTTATTAATTTAAGTGGCGCACGTCAGCAGGTAATGGGCGGTATTGTGGATGGATTGGGACATGCGATGTACAGCAAACTAACCTTTAAAAACGGTGTGGCCGAACAAAATAATTTTAATACTTACCGGTTAATCCGGATGTCTGATATACCCGCCATCGAACCATTTTTTGTGAAGAACGATTTTGACCCTACAGGCCTGGGTGAACCCGCATTACCACCAACCGGCGGAGCTGTGGCAAATGCCATTTTTAAAGCTACTGGCAAGCGCTTAAGAAGTCAGCCTTTTATTGAAGATGATATTTTTAAATAGGCGAGTTGGAGCACATTGGTTTCAATGACTTTACTTTGCTCCGAAAATATTTCTGTTATACGCAAGCTCTGTAGTTCAGGTCTACCAGAACGTTCACTGGTTTTTAGAAGAATCTATTTGATAAAATATGAAAGTCATTTGTGTCGATAATACTGGAACAGCTTTACCGGAAGGTATTTATTCATATAAAAAAAGTGACCAATTTGAAATTACTATCGGTAAAGAATACACGGTTTACGGAATAGCAACTTTTAAACGGTTTCAATGGTATCTAGTATGTGAAGATCACTTTGATGGTATCGGGATAAATTATCCAAGGTTTTTGTTCTCAGGATGTTTTAAAATATCCGATGGTAGTTTGTCAAAGTTTTGGAAAATAGCGGAAGATAACGATGTGTACAGTTATAACGAAAGAACAATCATTTTTGGTTTCGAGGATTTAGTTTCGGATAAATATTTTTATTCCAATTTATTAGAAGGTGAAGACAGAGAAGTGAGAGTTTTTGCAACAATTAAAAAAGTCCTCGATTCAGAGTTTACATGGCCTTCATAATTCAATAACCGATACTATTCTTCTTCTGCTTCTGCAATCTTTTTTATTTCAACTAAGATAGGGTTCCAGCCTTCCCCATTATTATAGGCTTCGTTGTACCTTCTTTCACCCTCCGCAACTTTTGAATAATCACCCTGGGTAACCGTCAGCATGGTGTGGCCTTCTTTATCGGAAAGCCTGTAAGTAACTGTTAAGTAATTTTCAGAAACATCATCGATGGTGGAATTCGGATCAATAGTGGTGTACGCCAGGAATTTGCCAGGTTCGATATCAACGATCTCGCCTTTCACAAAAACCATTTCTTTGCCTTCGTAATTGCCTGTCCAAAGAAGCGAACTTCCCCGTTGCCAATCCGAAACAGTCTCAGAGCCAAACATGTACTTTTTTGTTTGCTCAGGATTCGTCAAAACATCCCAAACCTTTGCAGCAGATGCATTGATAAGGATATTGTTCTTTACGTACAATTCATTGTCCATTGAATAAATATTTAGATGATGATTAAATATAAAGAGGTAACTGAAATTATAATCCCTTTGCAAGCAAAACGACCTGGCCTAAATGATAGGCATCATGCTGAATAATACCATGAATGTGTTTGTAGTAAGAACCATTATTCGCAGGGTAGATCTTTTCAAAATCCACTTCATCAAATTGATCCAGGAAGGATACCCATTTTTGTTGCGAATCCTGTAAGCGATGCAAAGTGTCTGTCCATGCGTTTTCTGAAGCATCGGTTATATCATCTATATAATTGTTTGCAGGCGATACAATAACCTCGCCATGCAGCCGGAGCAACACGTTCTCCCGCCAGCCTATGAGATGATTCACAATTTGCCAAATAGAGTTCCAGGTTGGAACCACTTTTTTTGCCGCCTGTTCGGCAGAGATATCTTTTAGAGTACCAGTAATCGTTACCGCTATCCAGGGATCTCCATTATACAGTTCTTCAAAAAGTTTTCTGATACGTGCTGTTTCTTTCATTTGATAAAATATTAAGTTTATAAATGATCGTACAGGATATTGGGTTTATTTTTCTTCAGAGATCATGCCATAAAAAATCATACCAGCACTTTATGTTCTATACTATTTTCACCAGGTTATAATTCCTTCTACCCTTTTGTACAAGCAAGTATTTGCCATTGAGCAAATCCTCATTATTTACCTGGTGCTCTATTGTTTCTATCTTTATTTTATTGATGCTTACACCGCCACCCTGTACCATTTTCCTTGCTTCGCCCTTGCTCGGAAATATTTTAGTTTCAGCCAGGAAGCTTACTACATCAATTCCTTCCTGCAATCCTAATTTAGAAAATTCTCCCGAAGGCACGCCATCTAAAACCTGCAGCAATTGTTCTTCGTTTAGCTGCTGCAATATTTCAGCGGTATCATTATTAAATAGAATACCAGATGTCTTTACAGCAAATTCATAATCCTCAAGGCTATGTACAAAGCAGGTAACTTCTTCCGCCAATCTTTTTTGCAACAGGCGCTGGTGTTCGCTTCCGCTATGCTGTTGCAGGATGGCCTCTATTTCTTCTTTTGGTAAGAAGGTAAATATTTTTATATATTTCTCTGCATCTGCATCAGCAGCGTTTAACCAAAATTGGTAGAATTGGTAAGGGGAGGTCTTTGCAGAATTCAGCCAGATATTTCCTTTCTCCGATTTACCAAATTTGCTGCCATCTGTTTTGGTGATTAAAGGGCAGGTAAAAGCGAATGCTTCGCCTCCCTGCTTACGGCGAATGATCTCGGTGCCTGTTACAATATTGCCCCATTGATCGCTGCCACCCATTTGAAGCTTGCAATTTTTATTTTGGTGCAGCCAGTAAAAATCATAACCCTGTACAAGCTGGTAAGTAAACTCAGTGAAACTCATGCCGGACTCACTGTCCAGGCGTTTGCGCACACTGTCTTTGCTCATCATATAGTTTACAGTAATGTGCTTGCCCGTGTCGCGGATAAATTCTAAAAAACTGATTGCCTTAAACCAATCGTAATTATTTACCATTTCCGCCGCATTGGGAATATTATCGCTAAAATCAAGGTACTTCTGCAGTTGCGTCTTTACACAACTCACGTTATGATTAAGTACGTCTTCACTCAGCAAGTTCCTTTCTTCGCTTTTGCCGCTTGGATCGCCAACCATGCCGGTAGCGCCGCCGATAAGCGCAATGGGCTTATGCCCGCATTTTTGCAAATGGATCAGCAATATGATCGGCACAAGATTGCCAATATGTAAACTGTCGGCTGTTGGGTCAAATCCGATGTAACCCGTTGTCATTTCTTTGTTCAATTGCTCTTCTGTGCCGGGCATTACATCCTGCACCATGCCTCTCCATTTCAGTTCTTCAATCAAATTTTTCATACTTATAGAATCACCCGTTTTAATAGACTTTTGCAAATGTGGGTAGAAAAAATGAAATATAGAAGCTTTGTTGTTGAGCAACAGAAGTTTTGTTATTGAAAAAGGCAGGTTTATTAGCCCACATATATACGTTTAATGAGCCGGTGTATGCAGCCTTTTCGCCATAAAAAGGTCTAATTGAAATATGATTTTCGATTCCTGGTAAGAATGCCTCATTTATGCGACGGGGAATGTATAAATTTGTCACAGAAGCCATCTTCCCGACAGGTACTAAACGCACAATTTACTTAGGGATTAATCGTTTTATCCTATTAGGTTACCCCCAAATCGGAATACTAATAACCGGAAAACAAAAATAATGAGCCGACAACTTTCTGCATTCTTATCAGTGATCATGTTTTTTCCAATTTTTTCTTTTGCTCAGTTCAGGAAGTATTCTAATGAGTTTTTAAACATCGGCGCAGGCGCTCGCGGACTGGCAATGGGCAGTGCGCAGGTAGCATCGGTAAATGATGGAACCGCGGGTTATTGGAATCCAGCCGGGCTTACGGGTGTAAAAGATCATCCCAACATTAACCTTATGCATGCCGAATATTTTGCAGGCATTGGTAAATACGATTATGGATCTATCGCCGTACCGATACAGGATAATAAAAGAACGGTTGGATTCTCGCTGTTGCGTTTTGCGGTAGACGATATTCCTAACACATTATTTCTCGTGGAGCCGGATGGAAGTATCAACTATAATAACATCCAAACTTTTTCATCCGCAGATTATGCCTTTTTGTTTTCGTTTGCACAAAACCTTAAAGAAACCGAAGATAAAAAGATCAGCTTTGGAGTGAATGCGAAGATCATTCATCGCAAGGTGGGAACCTTCGCCACTGCATGGGGCTTTGGGATTGATGCAGGTTTGCAAATGCATGGCGATCGCTGGCACGCAGGTATCGTTGCCCGTGATCTTACTACAACTTTTAATGCATGGTCCTTTAAGTTTACTGAAAGAGAAAAGGAAGTTTTATATCTCACCAAGAATGCCATACCGGTAAAATCTACGGAGCTTACGGCTCCCCGGCTTGTTATTGGAGGCGGCTACAATTTCAGGATAAGCGATGCTGTGGACCTTTTAGGAGAAGCAAACCTTAATATGACCTTTGATGGAAAACGAAACACGGTTATTAGCAGCAATCCAATCAGCATTGACCCCAGCCTGGGTATTGAAGCGTCTGTTAAAAAAGTATTTTTTATAAGAGCTGGTATTACCAATTTCCAAAAGGCACTGGCCGATGCAGATACTTTGAACCAAAAGAAGGTGTGGATATACCAACCAAGCCTTGGAGCTGGTGTTAAAATAAAGAACGTGATGCTTGATTACGCCTTTACAAACCTGGCCAACCAGTCAAATCCATTATACACACATATCATTTCGCTTCATTTTAACCTGGTGAAAAAAGAAAATGAATAGTACTATGAAATTTCAATTATACCGGACAATGAGAAAATTATTACTCCCGTTCTTTATTTTATTTACGCTTGCTGCCAGCGCCCAGTTAAATAACAGTTGGATAGATTATAGTAAGACTTATTTCAAATTCCAGGTGGGTAAAAATGGATTGTGCCGGGTAAGCCAACCTGTGCTAACTTCTATAGGTCTTGGTAATACTCCTGCGGAACAATTTCAATTATGGAGAAACGGGCAGCAGGTGCGCATATATACTTCTATCGCGACCGGCCCCTTGGGAAGTACCGGCTATATTGAGTTTTGGGGAAGGATGAATGACGGTGTGCCTGATAAGCCTTTATTCAGGAATCCAAATTTTCAGCTTTCAGATAGCTTTAGTTTACACTCCGATACAGCAGCTTATTTTTTAACAGTTAACCCGGCTGCGGGCAATTTGCGATATACAAACGGCATCAATAATATTGGTGCAAATACGCTTTCACCGGAACCATATTTTATGCGCCGGGTAGAGCAAGCTTATAAAGAACAATATAACCGTGGCTTCTTTAATTACGTGGGAGAAAATGTGTACTCATCTTCGTTCGATGCGGGAGAAGGTTGGACGAGTAATGATGTTGCTCCATCGGGTGCCCTTTCCAAATTATTTACAGGCTTGAATGTATACACTGCAGGGCCGGCCAATAGTGTATCCATTTATATTTCGGCTTTCGGCAATGCATTGTACACAAGAAACCTTCAGGTGAAAATGTACAATACACTGGTAGTGGATACTGCAATGAATTATACTACTATTGTAAAAAAGCAGGTTGATAATTTACCACTTAGTTACCTTCAAAACCCTAATGACTTAGTAGTAACGATGAATGGCAATTCTACCAATGTAAATGACAGAATTGTGATTGGTTCATTGGCGGTTACTTACCCTGCCACCTTTAATTTTAATAACGAGCGAAACTTTTCTTTCGACTTAAAAGCTGCTCCGGCAGGTAATTTCCTGGTGATCGATAATTTCAATACAGGTAATGTGGCGCCAGTTCTTTACAGTCTAAACGATGGCCAAAGATATACGGGTGATATTAGTTTGCCTGGTAAGGTGCGGTTTGCGTTACCTCCATCAGTGGATCCGGCACGAAAATTCATCCTCATCAACCAGGAAGCTACTAATATCAATGCGATAAATACACTGAATACCAAGACTTTTATTGATTACAGTGCAGCAGCTAACCAGGGAGATTACCTGATCATTAGCCACCCATCACTGTATAATGATGGCGCCGGCAATAATTGGGTAGAACAATACCGGATCTACAGGGCTACGCAAGCCGGTGGCGGTTTCAATGCCAAAGTAATTTCAATTGATGAGTTAACCGATCAGTTTGCTTTCGGCATCAAAAAGCATCCCGCTGCTATCCGTGATTTTGTTCGTTCCGCTAACCAGTATTTTAGCATCAAGCCTAAGTATATTTTCCTGGTAGGCAGGGGCATGTCTACCCTCGATTATAAATTTAATGAGGCAAATCCGGCAAGTGACAAAATTAACCTGGTACAAAGTTTCGGCTGGCCGGCATCCGATATCCTGCTTGCCTGTGAGCCCGGCCAAATGGTGCCGCTCACTCCCATCGGCCGCTTGTCAGTTGTAAACGGAAGTGAAATAAAAAATTATTTGAATAAAGTAAAGCAATATGAGCAGGCACAGGCTTCTGCCAGCCATACTGTAGCTGATAAAGCATGGATGAAAAATGTTGTTCATGTGGCGGGTGGAGGCGACAGTTCGGAGAACCAGCTATTCAGTTATTATCTTAAAATCTATGAAGATATTGCAGCAGATTCAGCAATGGGGGCGCATGTGGAAACCTTTAGAAAAGAGTCAAGTTCGGCTGTTGTGCAGGCTAATGGAGAGCGTATTGAACAATTGATCAACGAAGGCGTGAGTGTGATTCAATACTTTGGCCATTCCTCCGCGAATACACTCGCATTTAACCTTAATTCTCCGGCCAATTATAACAACCTTGGCAAGTACCCGTTTTTCAATGTAAGTGGGTGCAGTGCCGGTAACAACTATATTTTCGATCCTACACGGCTTACTGGCAATACCTCTCTTTCGGAAAAATGGACCTTTGCAGATCAGCGGGGTTGTATTGGTTTTTTAGCAAGTTCTCATTTAGGTATTCCGCCGTTTTTGAATTTCTACAATTCCCAGTTGTATGAAGCTTTTTCCCGCACTTTGTATGGCAACACCATTGGTAACCAAATGAAGCTGGTATTGAAAAACCTGGGCAGTAATGCACAAACCCTTGACTATTATACCCGCATCCACCTGGAAGAGATCAACCTGAATGGTGATCCGGCCATAAAGATCAATTACTTTGCTTTACCCGATTACGCAATTGAGGACCAGCTTATAAAAGTGAGCCCTTCCATTGTGTCGGTAGCAGATAACAATTTCAATGTAAAAGTAAAGATCCTGAACCTCGGCAGTGTTACAAACGATTCCATCAGGATCACAGTTAAAAGACGATTGGCCAATGATACCGTTCAAGTGATCTACGACCAATTGGTTCCCGGAATTCTGGCTGCTGACTCCCTTGATCTAACAATCCTAATCAAAAATGCGGTAATGGAGAAGGGTTTAAATAAACTTGAATTTACGGTAGATGCTGACAATGCAGTTGCAGAATTGTCTGAAAGCAACAATACGTTTATTAAAGACGTATTCATTTTTGAAGATGAAATTCGTCCCGTATCGCCTTATAATTTTTCTATCGTAAACCAACAGAATATCACCTATACAGCGTCAACGGCCAATCCACTGAATGGGGTACGGCAATATGTGATGGAAGTTGATACCACGGCGCTATTTAATTCACCCTTTAAAAAGCAATACAATTCAAGCGGCATTGGTGGGGTTATCCAGTTTACTCCTACCAATATTAATTTTACCGATAGCACGGTTTATTATTGGAGAACCTCCATGATACCATTAAATAATGGACAACAGTTGTGGAATTCCTTTTCATTTGTTTACCTCGCCGCCGGCGGCACAGGGTTTAACCAGTCGCATTATTTTCAGCATTTGCAAAGCTCTTATGGAAATACAATTTCTTTAGATGCAGACCGCCAATTCCACTTTAAACAAGTACCAAGATCGATCCTGATCAAGACAGGCTTATATCCTGCCACAAGTTATGACAGGATCAATGTAACCCTTGATTTTGACCAAATAGAATACTATGGCTGTAAATACGGTTCCCTTCAGTTTCTTGTGTATGATACCGTGACTTTACAACCCTGGAAAAACTATAACACCAATGGCCCCGGTGGTCCAGTGGGCCGTTTCGGGAGCTGGCCGGTTTGTGATCAATATACAGATGGTTCCAGGAACTTTTTTGAATTCCCTTATACCGATTTGGCAAGTAGGAAAAGAGCAATGGATTTTCTCGATAGCATCCCGAATGGTATGTATGTATCTATCACAAATAATGGTTGGACCGCCATCCCAACAAGTATAGCAGATTGGCAATCGGACCAGGCAACATTGGGTGCAGGCAATTCACTCTATCACAAATTAAAATCAATCGGGTTCACCCAAATTGACAGCCTTACCCACAACCTTGCCTTTGTATATTTTTACCAAAAAAATCGCCCTTCCTTTGTTCCACACCAGCTAATGGCCGCCACAGAAGATGAATATCTACAGGAAACTATTGCATTGGTAACCAAAAATAATTCGGGTGTTATTGAATCTCCGGAGTTTGGACCTGCAAAAAAATGGAATTCACTTCATTGGAGAGGTAAATCTCTTGACGCGGGCGCGGGTGATACAGTGAAGATTGAGGTATATGGTATTAAAGCTAATCGTACTCAAACTCTTTTAGCAACCGTTACCCCTGCAACCGACACCACACTTGCATTTGTTGATCCGGTGATATATCCGTACATCAAATTGGTAATGCAAAACAGGGATACAAGATTTGCGACTCCTAACCAGTTGAAGTATTGGAGGATCAATGCGGACTATGTGCCTGAAGGTGCCGTAGCGCCAAACATTTTGTTTACAATGAAAGATTCTGTAGACCAGGGCGAGAAGATCAATTTTTCAATAGCTTTTAAAAATATCAGCCAGGTTGCTTTCGATAGCCTTTCGATCAAGTTTGTTATTACTGACCGCAATAATGGTCCGCATGTCGTAAATATTCCCCGTAAAAAAGCGCTGGTGGCTGGTGATACCGTCTCTGTAAGCTACAGCATTGATACCAAGGATTATCCCGGAATAAATACTTTATATGTAATGTTCAATCCTGATGATGATCAACCTGAGCAATACCTTTTCAATAATTTAATTTACAAGGATTTCTTTGTGAAGGAAGATAAGTTCAATCCTTTGCTGGATGTTACTTTTGATGGGGTGCATATTCTGAACAGGGACATTGTATCTTCCAGGCCAAGGGTATTGGTGAAACTCAAGGATGAAAGCAGGTTCATGTTATTGAGCGATACTTCTTTATTCAAGGTACAGATCCATTACCCTTCTGATCCTGCGGATGTGTATCGAAATTTTTATTTTGGCAACGAAATGCGTTTCAATCCGCCAACACCAGGAAGTGGCGATAACACTGCGTCTATTGATCTTTCCCCGTTCTTTCCTGAAGATGGCGAATATGAATTAAGGATATCCGGTAAGGATGTGGTAGGTAATAAAGCGGGCAATATAGAATACAAGGTTACTTTCAATGTGCTCAACACGCCGATGATCAGCAATATGCTGAACTATCCAAATCCGTTTACCACATCAACAGCTTTTGTATTTACTATTACTGGTAGCGAAGTACCACAGAATATCAGGATACAGGTGCTGACGATCACGGGTAAAATAGTAAGAGAGATCACAAAAGCGGAATTAGGCTCCTTGCATATTGGGCGAAATATAACCGAGTTCAAATGGGATGGCACCGACATGTACGGGCAAAAACTTGCGAATGGAGTTTATTTGTACCGGGTGCTTACTAATCTCAATGGCAAGTCACTGGATAAGTATAAATCTGATTCGGACAATACGGATAAGTTCTTTAATAAAGGCTATGGCAAAATGTACCTGATGCGATAAACTTCCTTAATATAAATTAAAAGTGGACGCTGAGAAGTGTCCACTTTTTTTATGCATAATACTGTAAGATTCCAGAAAATACTGGCCCAATAAGATGTGCTAAAGCAAGGTTGAGGCCACGACTTAGCAGTGTATGCCTAAAGTTTACACCTTTTAAAAAGGTGTAAACTTTGGGATAAGACCAAAAAGTGGACGCCGAAAAGTGTCCACTTTTTTTATATGCGTAATACTATAAGATTCCAGAAAATACTGTCCCAATAAGAGTGTGCTTAAGCAAGGTTGAGGCCACTGCTTGGCAGCGTATACCTAAAGTTTACACCTTTTTAAAAAGGTGTAAACTTTGAGATAAGACCAAAAAGTGGACGCCGAAAAGTGTCCACGTTTTTTATATACACAGTACTATAAGATTCCTGAAAATACTGTCTCATAAGAGTGTGCTTATGCGAGGTTGAGACCTTGGCTTAGCAGTGTATGCCTAAAGTTTACACCTTTTTAAAGGGTGTAAACTTTGTGATAAGACCAAGCCCTGGGAATCACTAATATTCGTTGGCAGGTTTTTCCGTTTTGGCTGGTGGCTTTTTGTTTTTATCGGGAATTTTTTCACCGGGCTTCACAACCGGCGGCGGCATCAAAATCCGTTTATCATCGGGCTTTATCCCTGTGGTGGCCGGGGTTTTACCATCTTTCTTTTCATCAGCTTTGCCCGGTGGCAACAAAATATCTCTTGGCTTATTTTTACTGCCTGTATCCGGCTTTACAGTATTAAACTCGCTTTCCACCGGCACTTGCGGAGTTTTATCTGTAAGCGGCTCATCAATAAAATCACTTGCGTCACCGTTGCCACGATCTTCAGGAACTCCATCGCCCTGGTTCACTGTATTGGAAAAATTCTGGTCTGCGTAAACCGGGTTGTTTACCATTTCTGCCGGTTCTTCGAAATCCAGTATTCTACCGTAAGGGAGCGTTTTATCGGCATATACTTTCTTCATGAAATAACCCCATTTAGGCAAGGCCATTTCATTACCACCACTTGTACCGGCATATATCCTGATAAAGGGATCATCGCAACCAACCCATGTGCCGGCAAGCAATTCAGGTGTGTAACCTATAAACCATCCATCGGTGTTATCGTTGGTGGTACCGGTTTTCCCCGCTTTTTGAGCAGGTATGCTGTAGCCATTTAATGAGCGGCCTGTACCAATTTGCACAACGCCCTGCATAAGTTTCACCATAGTAAAAGCATCTTGTTCGTTGATCACCTGTTTGCTATTGATCTGCGTAAAATCTTCCAGCACGTTGCCATTCTTATCTTCTACCCGGCTGATAAATGTGGGCTCTGTATTGAATCCTTTATTGGGAAACATTGTATAAGCCTGCAACATTTGCAGCAATGGTATTTCCGCTGCACCCAATGCAAGAGATGCATAGGGTGGGAGTGGTGCGGTAACACCCACCGTTCGGGCAAAATCGATTATGCGATTTACGCCCAGCATATTTGTCATTCTAACAGAAGCGGTGTTTTTGGAATAAGCAAGGCAATTAGCCAACGTGCCTCCGCCGCCACTAAAGGTTCGTACCTCTTTACCATACTGCACCGGCCCGCCTTCGATAATAGTGGAAGGGGTGTAACCTGCATCCTGAACAGCTAGGGAATAAATAAGGGGTTTAATGGTTGATCCCACCTGGCGGCTTGCAGTAACATGATCGAACTTGAACCATTTGAAATCTATACCGCCAACCCAGCATTTGACTTCACCGGTTTTGGGGTCCATTGCAACAAACGAGGTTTGCATTAATTGTTTGTGATACTTAATAGAATCTCTTGGGGTCATTATGGTATCTAATTCACGATTGGCATTCCAGGCGAATACTTTCATCTTTACCGGCACGAGGAATGACTTTTTAATATCCTCGGGTTTAATGTTATCCTCGGCCATCGTCTTCCAGCGCTCGCTATTTTTCATGGCGTTCTCAATGATGTTTTCACGAGCCTTCCACATCCGGTCGCCGTTATTCTTTAACAGGTTGTTCAACTTTTTTTGAATCACCGGCATGTGCTGTACCACTGATTCCTCCGCATATTGCTGCATTTTGGAATCGATGGTCGTATATATTTTTAAGCCTCCCCGGTGAAGATCATAGTTCTCACCGGTCTTAGGATTTTTGTGTGTTCTGCACCATTCTTTCATACGATCGGCCAAAACCATACGGAAATATGGCGCAATACCTACATTATCATCTACTTTTCTGTAGTTAGTGATTAATGGCTTTGCCTTTAGTTTTGCTGCCTGAGCTTCTGTTAAGTATTGCTGCTTACAGTCTACCATTCGGTCAATTACGGTATTTCGGCGATTGAGCGCTGCATTGGGGTGGCGGATCGGATCGTAAATAAATCCCTTCAACATGCCTACTAGTACGGCAGCTTCTTCAATATTTAACTCTGAAGCTTCCTTTTGAAAATAAATCCGGGAAGCGTTTCGTATACCAAAGTTATTGCCCCAGGAGGCACGGTTCAGGTATAAAGTGATGATCTCTTCCTTGGTAAAGTTCCGCTCTAATTTTACGGCAATGATCCATTCCTTAATTTTATCTATACCTCGCTTCAGCACATTCCCACGGCCCTGGCCAAGCATCATTTTGGCGAGTTGCTGAGTAATGGGGCTACCGCCACCGGCTGTTCCGAGCTTGACCACCGCCCGCGCTACCGCCCTCGCATCTATGCCGGAATGATCATAAAAATATTGATCTTCCGTTGCAATTAATGCGTGAATAATATTGGGTGATATCTGGTTATATTTTACTTCACTCCTGTTCTCGGCATAATACTTTCCCATCAGTTTCCCATCGCTGGTATAAACTTCACTGGCAAGATCTGCTTCGGGATTCTCAAGGTCGGTGAGTGAAGGCATTTTTCCAAACACACCAAAATTGGCCAATAGGAATATGAGGATGACAAACAACAGCCCGCCAAAAAATATGCGCCACAAGATCCACACCGATCTTTTCATTGTTATGGGTTGTTTTTTACTTTTCATTTTAGACATTATTACAGAATGTTTTTTATTACACTAATTGAAAAACGAGTTACACTAATTACACGAATTGGTGGAAGGCAAATACATGAATTCATTCAATTATACTAATTAGATCACATAATATTATTTGTTTTATTTTTTGCTTTGAACAAGGGCTGTATGTTAGGATACGAAACTCATAACTCATAACATTCATCAAAACTTTCCCGGATAGGCTTTGTTCAATGCGCCTATGTAACCCGGGATATCTTTATTAGTTTTTAATAGCTGCAGATTTTCTTCGCTGATCAGTAAAAAGGAATATTTATTTGCTGGCAGCCAGGATACTTCGTCTGGTGCGGCTTTCTTTACTTTCTGCAGAAATTCGTAGGCTGCTGTGGCATTTAGGAATGACGAAAATACCAATAGCGCCCTGTCTTTATCTATGCCGTCTTTAATAAGCGTGATGCCCTGGCCCCTGAAGCTTTCATCCAGGTAACGGGCAAATGCATTCTTAGATTCGTTTACATAAGTTCCATCTACCTTATCCAATATCATGATGACCTGGTGTGGCAAATCGGTATTTAAAGTGAATGGTCCATTTACAAAAACAGTAGGAGCTCTTTTTACGCTGTCTCTTATTACCGGCGCAACAATAGGCGGTACAGTGGTCTTAACTGTTGTATCTGTCGCTATCGGTACTCTGATTGGTTCTTTAACTGGTTCTTTGATCACCATAGGAGTATCTATAATTGGAGGAATATCTTTTGGTCTTACTGTATTAGTATCAATCGTGCTCACCGGCGATTTTATCAAATTCGAATCGTTCCTTATTGGTGTAGGTGTATCATCGATCTTCACCACCTCATCATCTTTCGCTCTTGTAATTTGCAGCTTTGTAAGATAGTCTTCAATCTCCGTCCTTCTTTTTAATACATCGATCATGCGCTCCGCCTTTGGTGCAAGTTTGGCAGTTGGATAAAGACTGATAATATTACTTAATACAGAGATAGCTATACTATCCTGGCGCTGCTTGATATGATATACAGCTTCAATATATAATAATTGCGGGCTCCAGTAATTGGTGCCGTATACGCTGTCCGCCTTCTTCTTTTCGGCGAATGCCTGGTCAAAATTCCCCTCAATAAATAAATTGTAGATGGCTGCATACCGCCTGGTTCCTTCCGCGGTTTGAGCAGTAGGATTAGCAGCGTCAGGATTATTCAGCAACAAGGCAGATTTGCTTGTTGCAAAATTTTTGCTTAACAAATTTTTGTAGTAGGCAGCTTTATCTGCGTAGCCCAACTTCTTATAGCAGTAATAAAGACCTAAATAAATTTCACCATTATACAACGAGTCCGGATGACGAGTCAATGATTGATGGTAAGTGATAATCGCTTGTTCATAATCTTCCAGTTCAGTCTGGTAAAGCTTAGCCAGCTCAAATAAACTGACCGAATGCAATGCAATGCTTGCGTTCATCTTTTCGGGTGTCAATGGCAGATTGGCCATTAAACCTTCATAGCTGATATCTACTGGTTGTACTATTTCTGGTTGGGGTTCTGTTTCAACAGCCGTTGCTTTAATCCTGGCGGGGTCTGGTGGTTTATCTACATCATCTATATCCATATTATTCACGCCTATTGGCAAAGCCTCGGGGCTAGCAACCGATGGCGTTGCATTCTTTCTACGCCAATTATCTGTATTTTTTCTAGCTCCCCATTTTCTTTTAAATTCAGAAAACCCTTTTGACTTTTGAGCGGCATTATAAAAATAGAAATCGCCTTTGCTATTGTTTGCAAACAGGTCCCGCGGTTCATCCTTCTTATTGCTAAATTCCACCGGAGTAAATTCCGCTCCGTTATTATCAACTTCCTTTAGCCCCTGTTCTTTGCGCAACCTTTTTATCATCTTTTTTATAAATGCTTCCCGGTCTGCAGGCGCCATTGCGGCAATGGTTTGCAAACTATCTTCCCTTTCTATAATAATAATCTTCTCCACAATTTTTACCAGTGCATTTCTTCTTTCCTGGATAGAAGCTATCCGGTCACCGAGGGTGGTATCACCGGCTTGCAAACTATCGTAAAACGCAAATGCCTTTTTGTAGTCTTTCTGATCATAAGCGATATCAGCCAATTGTAAAAATGTCCGGTTCTTATAGCTGATATTAGATTCGTTGAATTGAAGGCTTTTGGTAAAATAATTGATCGCTGCGCTGGTGTCAGGCTTTTGTAAAGCGAGATCGCCGGCAGAATAAAAAATAATATCACGATAAGTTTCAAACTTATCTTTCTTAGACATTTTTACCAGGTTGTTAATGCTGTTATCAAGTTCCTCAGGATTTGTGCTCTTCCGCATTTTTGCATTATTGAGGCGTGCATAAATATCCATTAGTGGATCAACCGTATGGGTTGATACTTTTTCATAATACTCTGTGGCTTTATCGTATTGCGCAGTTTGTTCATATAACTGTGCTAACAAAAACTCCGACCTCGACATATCTTGCTTGGTATCGGCATTGCTCAACCCTTTTTCCAGGTAAGTAGCGGCGCTGTCGTAAATATTTTGTTTGTAAAACCAATAGGCATATATGTCATCCAGGTCGTTTTGTAAACGTTGAGGCAGATTGGGATCATGTTGCAAGGTGCTGATAAGACCTGCGGATTCGCCCATTTCATCCTGCTCAATTAACGTACGCACCATCCAAATCAAAGCATCATTCCTGCTCGGTGGTAATGCCGTAAGCTTTTGAAGAATGTTCTGTTTCTCTTTATTAGCAATGCTTAGAGAACTGTTGCTGGCTGCATCGCCAGTGCCAATAACACGACTATCGTCCTCATGTTTTTTGCGGGGAAAAAGATTGTAATTAATAAACTGGAAAGTGGCCGCAGCCGAATCAAAATCCTTGCGCAGGAAAAAAGCTTTGCCCATTAGCAGGTACATATTATCGACCCAATCATTACGAAGATCGTGTAGTAATATCCCGGCAGTTGATTTATATATTATTGAATCCAGCTCTGTTTTTTGGGTGGCAGTATTATCTAATGTATATGGATAATAACTCAATAATCTTGAGTAGTCATCCTTCTGAGCAGCTTTTGCTCTTTCAAGCACGGCATTCAACTTATTCTTTGCGTTAAAATAATAGTTGTAATGAGTGTAATTATTCTGGAAAAAATTGCGGACCAGCGTAAACTTTTTATCGGCCATTTTTTCTGATCCTAACTTCCTGTTCTCAAACTTTTCAGGCTTCTTTTCTTTGCCTAAAAGATCGATGGTCCAGGTGGGTTGGGCACTTGCATAATTAACACAGGAACATATTACAGATATGAATAAAGCTGGCCAAAAAGTCCTTTTCAACATGAAGATAATGGTTAAAATAAAGCGGTTAAATATCGGTTATTTTTTGCAATTGCTGGCTATATTGGCGCAAGGTTCCTTATTTTTAACACCCAATAAAGAACTATGGGCAAATTAGATGCCAACAGCACACTAAAACGTTTACGAAATCGTTACCGCCTGGTAGTGATGAATGAGGATACTTACGAGGAGGTTGTCAAGTTTAGATTGAGCCGTCTGAGTGTGTACATTGTGCTGAGCAGTGTGTTTGTATTACTTACTATTTTAACAGTTGCCCTGATAGTATTCACCCCTATTAAATATTATTTGCCAGGGGTTGGTTATGGTGACGCAAGACAGGTTAAAGAATTTCGGGATTTGAAGATGCGGACCGATTCGATGGAAAATGCGCTCAAATACAAACAGCAGTATTTTGATGACCTGAAAAAGGTGTTGGAAGGCAAAGTGAGCGTGTTAGATACGAACAAATTAGATCTGCCCAAAGCCGGCAATTAAACTGAATAGTAGAGCAGTAAACGTTTTTATTTATTTCAAACCTATAGTTACAACCTAAAATTTCACCTATGTTTAATTCAAAATCAAAATCGGGCGCCGACGATTCACCAACCGGCGGTACAACAATTATCGGGGCAGGAACGGTTATTAATGGAGATATTGAAAGCGAAGGAGATATACGAATTGATGGATTTTTAAATGGAAATCTTTTTGCCAAATCAAAGATCTTTATCGGCCAGCAAGGTGGCGTAAAAGGAGATATCCGTGGCATGCAGGCAGACGTGCTTGGAAAAGTAACGGGCCAGATCGAAATACAGGAACTGCTGCAATTATTGGGTAACTGCGATGTGCAGGGCGATATTTTCGCCGGCAAATTACAGGTAGAGCCTACGGCCAGTTTTAATGGTTGTTGCCACATGGGAGCCAATGTAGTGGCGCTCAACAAAGAGTTAGGGAATGTTGTAAACCAATGATCTTTTAAAATATCTTTGCGGATACATGAATTCACAAAAAAAGATAATTCGTCCGCTCCTCGTAATATTTCTATTCTTCAGCATAGTTTTTACTTTGTCAAAAATGCTTCTTGCAAAATGGGGGCTTGATTATTATGTGCTCCTTATTGCCAACCTTTTATTTTTTTTAGTAAGCCTTGGCGTTTTCTTCATGCAGAAAAAGGCGCTGGATAATACTAATCCAAATGTTTTTGTAAGAAGTGTAATGGGAGGGATGTTGATAAAAATGGCTGTCTGCGTATTTGCCATTATCATTTATAGGCTGGTTGCTGGTAACAATGTAAACAAGGTCTCCGTTTTTGCTGCAATGTTTTTATATCTTTTATACTTAGCGGTGGAGGTAAGGGTGATTATGAAATTGAACAGACAGAAAAATGCCTAAGCAGGAAGCCCCATTGCACCAGTTAAAGCAATACCTGCCCGAGGGTAGTTTTGACGACGTAGCCTATTATCTTCAGCATTATAAAGTACAACTCACCATCACCCGTGAACGCAGTTCGGTGCTGGGTGATTATCGCAATTCTTTCGCGGACAAAAACCATCGCATCAGTGTAAATGGTAACCTCAACTCTTACGCCTTTCTCGTTACATTACTTCATGAGCTTGCGCATCTTTTTACTTATGAGCGTTTCGGTCATCGTGTGTCTGCACATGGCAAGGAATGGAAGAATGAATACAGTAAAGTGCTGGCGCAGTTTTTATTAAAAAAAATCTTCCCCGCCGATATACACAAAGCATTATTGAAGACACTTCAGAATCCTGCTGCCAGTAGTTGCGCCGATACTTCATTATTAAGGGTGTTGCATCACTATGATGCAAAAAAAGAAGGCGTTAGTTTAGTAGAGACCTTACCGACTGGCGCATTGTTTAAAATAAAAGGAGGCAGGGTATTCAGGAAAGAAGAGCAAGTTCGCAAGCGATTTAAGTGTGTCGAAATAGCCACTGGCAAAGTTTATTTATTCAGCCCTGTGTACGAAGTGGAAGTTGGATAATCATTGTCCGAACATTTGTTTTTCATGGCAGCATCCTTGCATCGCCCTTCTTGTACAATTGAAGCTTTGGGCAGCAGCCAACATCTAAATTTTTATCCGTGCGCTAATAAATATTCCGGCAGAAAAATTTTATACATTAAGGATGAATTCCCCAAGCAATTTTATCATCCAAATATCACAGCCATCATGACCACTATTACCCAACGGGCCATTAAGATAAGTAAAGCCAAACTTCTCATACAACGGAACAGCCACATGTAATTCAGGCATCGTTTCCAGGTACATTTTTTTGTAGCCTTCCGCCCTTGCAGCATCAATGCATTCCTTTATTAATATTTTGGCAAGACCCTTGCCTCTTGCCTCCGGGGCCAGGTACAGTTTCACCAGTTCGCAGGTATCATCATCCAACCCATTGGTATGATAAATACCTGCTCCACCTACAACTTCATCACCA
>JBDSAP010000423.1:0-3138 GCA_039922055.1 Ferruginibacter sp. | reverse complement strand
ATTCCAGGAAATTTTTAATAATGAATTTAAAGCACAGTTTGACGCAGCCGGAATTACTTATGAGCATCGCCTGATTGATGACATGGTTGCAAGCGCACTGAAATGGAATGGCAACTTTGTATGGGCCTGTAAAAATTATGATGGAGATGTACAAAGCGATACAGTAGCGCAGGGATTTGGCAGTTTGGGATTAATGACCTCTGTATTAATTACACCTGATGGAACCACTATGGAAGCGGAAGCCGCACATGGCACTGTCACTCGTCATTACCGTGATCACCAGGCGGGCAAGCCGACTTCTACTAACCCTATTGCTTCTATTTTTGCATGGACAAGAGGACTTGCATTCAGGGGAAAACTGGACAACAACCAGGAACTGATTGATTTCTGTCTTGCATTAGAAGCTGTTTGTATAGAAACTGTTGAAAGCGGTAAAATGACAAAAGACCTGGCTGTTTGCATTCATGGAAATAAAGTGAAGCATGGCGAAAACTATCTTAATACGGAAGAATTTTTAGATGCAATTGATGAGAACCTGAAGAAAAAAATGGGTTAATATTTTTAAAATATTTTTAAAAAGAGGGCAACATATTTTGTTGCCCTCTTTTGATTTTAAAACATTTATTGGCTTCATAAAAATCAGCGGTAATACTTGTGTAGAAAGCCGCAATAAAAAAAGGAGCATCCAGTTACGGATACCCCTTTACCCTTCATCCAAAACAAAACAAATATTAACTTTTGTCCGTTTGTTGTTGCCGGTCTAAAAAATTTATTTTTTATTATTGATTGTTAAGCAAATATCTTTTGGATCTGGCCGTAAAAAAATACCCAAAGCCGTGGTATATCTCACCAAATGTGGTGAGCGAATATTTACCATTGTTGGCTGGGTGACTGAAGGCGCAAGCATTGTTCTGCACAATATCCAGTGCAATTGTGTTCCATTGCTTTATTAGGTGCAATGCATGGAACACTATACTGATCGCACTTACGCTTTGCATCATCAGCCGAAGTTTGTAAGCCTTTAGAAACAGGAAATACGACTACGCCAATTATCCAGAACGCAATTAGTAAAAAACATAAATTCTTCATTTTGATAAAATTAATTGATCATAAATACTATTGTAATCGACTGGTGTGTTTTTCAAAGCAAACAGCATATTGAGTACCCATTTAACGAGGTATATCGAAGCCCTGATTGTTTTCGTTTTCACCAGTGATGTTTTAAAAAATTGAATCGCAAATGTGCAAAATGAATGCATGAAGATATATCCCCGAATATGGGGGATGTATCACTAATTGCGGGCATGACCCGGTAGCGAAAGAAACTTAAGAGATGAGAGAATGGATTTGGGTATCGGAAACTATTTTAAATCGATTAAAGCGTATAATCTCAAATGATAATAACTGTAATAATAAATGTCTTGAGTCGGGATTGATTTTGTTCTTTAAAAACACTCCATATTCGTTTTGGTGGCAAGGGGTTCATTTTATCTGTCCCTTCTTTCATATAGAATCGCGATGATATAGATGGATAATTCTTCTACAGTGAAATGGATACCATAAGGGAACACATCAGTATAAGCAATACGCACGTTATTGTATCGGATTGCGTAGGCTCCAGGGTTATTGAGTACTTGTTTGATAGTAACGTTGACAGCTTTTGAGAATCGACTACTCAGCCCTTTTCACGTGGGTTGATTTGTAATACAACCTTGCTTCCTTTAGTTGCTCTAAGGCAACGGGCGACATTTGCCAATGTTTATATATCATCATCCCTATCGAGTTCCTTCTGTGCTTCTTCCATCGATATTAATTGGTCAGGATGGTTTTTGATAAAAGCAAGTTGTTCGTCAATCATATCCTTCTGCCATTGGGGAAGTTCTTCGCGTTGAGTGCGCCTTTCGGTTAAATCTTTCCACTCCTCAATAGGGACTAACACTGCGGTTGTTTCCCCTTTTTCATTGTGCAAATATTGTATTTCCATAACGCATTGTTTGTGACTACAAATATAACAAAAATTGATTTGCCGGGGTTGGTTAAGGGTTTGCCAAAGAACATCAATGATTGATCGCTTTAAAATTAATTTTCTACAACCGTAATAACAGGTTGATGATGTATGGGGAAATTACAGGAGTTGGCGATGAAACAGAGTTCATTTGCTTTTTGATTTAACTCTTCAGCTTTACTGATCATTGAAGCGTCTGTGATGGTCACTTGCGGGTGCAGGGTCACTTTTGAAAATCTTCCACCGCCGTTGTCCGTTTCTATCATTGTAGCCGTAGCATGATCAACATAGCCTGTAACAATGATGCCTGCATCAGAACACAGGTGCAGGTACCACAACATGTGGCAGGCGGCAATGGATGCAACAAAAAGATCTTCGGGGCTATGCCTTGTTTTATCACCACGAAATGCTGCGTCTGAAGAACCAGCGATCTCAATTTTATTATCGATTGAAATAGTGTGACTGCGTTCATAAGACCGGTAATCCTTTGTACCAGTGCCGGTGTTGCCAGTCCAGGTGATGGCAACAGCATATTGATGCGTTTTGTTCATACCGTAAAAGTAAGAAGTTCGCCAGCAATTTGGTCAATCAGCCTGGCGAAAATGCAGTAGAATTTCCATCGCTTTTTCTGCATCTTTTTGTGCTACAAAAATATGGTCATGATAAAAAGCAGCAACTACATTGCAACCAATTCCTTCTTTAGCCAACGATTGAGAAAAAGCTGCTGTAAACCCAACAGCTTCAAGTGAGGAGTGAATAGTAAGTGTGATCCAGGAACAAACAGTTGAATAAGACAATGCGAACTGATGAGCCATTGATCTCTCCATTATCAATGTCACGGCTTCTTTTTCTTTAAACAAACAAATTGCAGTTTTACATGCGGGATGATGTGTATCAGCGACAGCGCAAAAAACATATTCGCCTTCATTAAGCAAAGGGTTCATTTGCTTTAACAATATGGACAGATCAGTTTCGCCACTCATCAAAGCAAGATAATAATTAATGCTGATTGCATTTATACAATGCGCTGGTTAATGGCCTTGGCCACCACTTCTGTTAAAGATGCAACATGCAATTTTTCGTAGATCTTTTTTACATGGCTGCGGACTGTCTCGTAGCTGATACTAAGCTTA
>JBDSAP010000422.1:0-7054 GCA_039922055.1 Ferruginibacter sp. | reverse complement strand
TTGCGAGTGAAGACATTGGTAATGCAAACGCAAATGCCCTCTTACTGGCCAATGCAACTTTTGATGCGGTACACAAAATTGGCTATCCCGAATCACAGATCATCTTATCACAATGCGTAACCTACCTGGCCAGCTCTGCTAAAAGTAATGCTGCGGTAGTTGCTATTAGCCAGGCAATGGCGGCAGTACGTGAGCATGGAGACCTGCCTGTTCCGCTGCATATCAGGAATGCGCCCACGAAGCTGATGAAGAATTTAAATTACGGAAAGGATTATGCTTACTCTCATAACTATGAAAATAATTTTAGCGCACAGGAATACCTGCCAAACAAAATAAGCGGAACAACGTTTTACAATCCCGGTGCAAATGCAAGAGAGCTGGAATTGCGAAAATTTTTGAAATTGTTATGGAAAGAAAAATATGGTTACTAAAATAACTGTCTTAAAAATGACTTTATGAAAATACTAAACACACTCGCCTCGATAGCTATTGTGGCAACCTTGTTTTCCTGCAAAAAAGAAAACTCTGTTGGTAATAACAACAATAATAATGTTGAAGCGAAAACCTCCCTGAATGTGGCTTATGCAACAGATCCATTGCAGAATATGGACATTTATTTACCCGCAGGCCGAACCACTTCAACCACTAAAGTGATGATCATGATTCATGGTGGCGCCTGGGCATCTGGCGACAAGGCAGAGTTGAATCCTTTTGTGGATACACTGAAAAGAAGGCTCCCTGATTATGCGATCTTTAATATCAATTACCGGCTTTCCGAAGCGCCTAACAATCTTTTTCCCACGCAGGAAATGGATGTAAAAGCAGCGATTGAATATATTTATGGCAAGCGGGCGGAATATGCCATTTCAGATAAATATGTTTTAGTAGGAGCCAGCGCCGGTGGCCACCTTGCTATGTTACAAGGCTATAAATATTTAACGCCGGTAAAACCGAAAGCGATCATTTCATTGTCGGGTCCCTCCGATCTGAATGACATGTATAACCATCCTGCTGGTGGAAATCCTTTGTTGTCTGTTTTGCTGGCATCTGTATTGGGTAAAACGCCGGCGCAGGATCTTCCGCTATATACCAATTCGAGCCCTGTTAATTTTATTGGTGCAGGTTCTCCACCCACGCTTTTATTGTATGGCGATGCGGATCTTCTTGTGAGTCCTACGCAGGCCGATTTTGTAAAAAGTAAACTACAGACTGCTGGCGTTACCAATCAATATATTTTGTACAATGGCAGCGCTCATGTTGACACCTGGTCACCCGCGGTGTTCTTTGATTCATTCAATAAAATAGTGGCGTTTGTAACGGCGAATGTTTTGTAAATAGACACGCCTGAATATATACTGCGCAAGGGATAAATTAGTGACCCGGTATTTTGCTCCTCATTGATAAAATGTAGAAGAGTGCGACGCCAATGAAGCTTAATTGAAAAACTTTTGCCGGGTTCAAAAAAAGTTTGTTCATTATTTTATCTCCTGTTTACTATAACTAAAATAAATTGCTCGCCGAATCTTTCTTCACACTGAATGCAGAACAATATCGTTGAATATCTTATATAAACTGAGAACGAAGTTTTACTATAATTTTGCATTAATGCAAAAATTTCTTCTTTTCTTCTCCCTGCTCATTTTCCTTTTACCACTTCATTCGTTTGCACAGCCTGGGCCACCAATTTATTTCAAGGGAGCGATCAAAGAGAAAAAAGAAGCGTTACAAAAAAATCTTCTTAACACCATCAACAAAGATCTTTCGCTCCCTTTGAATGCTGATACAGAAGAATACTGGATAGACGCTTTTAGCGCTATGGAAGTACTGCGTTATAGCTCACCGTGGGCAGACGGAAAGATCAACTCCGCTTTCGACAGCATTGAAATAAGGAGTACTTATTTTCACCGTGCATTGCTCGAACTTGTGTACGCCAATTACCAGGATCGCTTTTTAAAGCAGGTGACTTCGCTCATGAACAATACAGCCGATGCAAAAATATTTGCTATATGCGCTGAGTATCTTTTATTGAACAAGATTAGCCAACTGCCCGCCACCACCTTGCAAAAGAAAAAAGATAAACTTATAAAAAATGAGAAGGATGAAGCAATAATTAAGCAACTGCTTTACAGGTTGAAGAATGTTGGGAAGCCAACAAATTACATAAGCTTAAAAGAAGTATTAAATTCAAACTTTTTAAAGCAGTACAGGACACTTTATAGCTTTCAGAGAAAGAACCGCAACTATCCAGGCATTGCAGTTGTAAGAGATTCAACAGGCAAGTTTGTAAAAGATGAAACCGGCAATATCTTTTCTGTTCCTCAATTGGCAAGAAGCATCAGCGCCCTGCCGGGCTATCTAACTAATGGAAATACGCCGCAGGGCATTTTTAGAATGTATGGATTTGATACGAGTAAGAGCACCTTCATTGGACCTACTACAAACATCCAACTCACCATGCCTTTTGAAACAAGCCTTCAACATTTTTTTAATGACTCTACCATTAGCGATACCGTGTGGACGGAAGATTGGTACAAAAAATTATTGCCAGGCAGCTTAAAAAATTGTCCAGCAATTTTCGAATCGTTTTATGCGGGGATGGCGGGCAGAACTGAGATCATTGCACACGGCACCACCGTTAATCCTGAATATTACAAAGGGCAAATTTATTACCCGCAAACACCAACGATGGGCTGCCTGTGCACAAAGGAAATTTGGGATGAAGTGGATGGAAGACGAAGCGAAAGCGATCAACAAAAATTAGTAGTAGCGATATTGAAAGCCGGCGGTCCAAATGGATATTGCGTGGTGATTGAAATAGATGATGAACAAAAGCCGGTAACTCTCCAGGAAGTTTTGCCCTGGCTAAATAATAATCAACAATGAAACGAGACATAGAAAGCCGGGAAGATATAACGCTATTCATTTACGAGTTTTATGGCAAAGTAAAAGTTGATCCCGTGATAGGTTTTATTTTTAATGAAGTGGCTAAGATGAACTGGGAAACGCATATACCGCTGATCGTAGACTTTTGGGAAACCATCTTATTGGACAATCCTGTTTATAAAAAAAATGCAATGGAAGTCCATTATGACCTGAATAAAAAATTACCGTTGCAAAAAGAACATTTTGACACTTGGTTATTTTTATTCAATTCGACAGTTGATGAATTATTTGAAGGCAGCATTGTAACCCTTGCTAAAACAAGGGCGAAAGCAATAGCCGATCTTATGTTTTTCAAAATAAATGATACCAATAATAAACGATCACTTTTATAATGGAGCTAACCTGGACATATAAATCATTCCATGAATTGGCGCCGGCCGAATTATATTCCATCATGGAACTTAGGAATGAAGTTTTTGTGGTTGAGCAAAACTGTGTGTACCAGGATGCTGATAATAAGGACCAGGAAAGTTTTCATTTCATGGCTTGGGATAATAAGAATCTCGCTGCTTATTGCCGCATATTGCCGCCCGGACTTGCATTTTCAGCGGCCAGCATTGGCAGGGTTGTAAGCGCTCCCGCCTATCGCAAAAGCGGCTGCGGAAGAAAGCTGATGGAACAGGCAATTGAAAAAACATTAAACGAATTTGATTGCAAAATAATAATGATCGGGGCACAATTATATTTAAAAAAATTCTACGAATCCCTCGGCTTTGTACAGTTTAGCGAAACCTACCTGGAGGACAACATTCCACACATCAAAATGCAGGTCACCGCATAATTTTTTCTTGATACAATATTTGTTGATACTGTTCGTTATGGTATCACCAGTACTATTTTATAGCGCCTTAACTATAACCTGTACAGGTCCCAATATTCTTAACCAGTCCGGCATGAAAAATCATCTACGCTACTTTATTCGTATTGGGTTCTGCTCCACCGTTTTTATTTTTCTATTCTCCATTACCAACGCCCAGCATTTTATTTTAGGAAACGAAATAGTAAAGGTTGAAGCTGGTCTCAACTTTGGTCCTACTTTTTTTTTAGGCGACTTGGGTGGCCACAAGGGAAAGGGCACCACTTTTATAAAAGATATAAACCTGCAATTAACAAAAATAATGAAGGGCGCTTTCATTGCGGTCTATCCAAATGATTGGCTGGGATTCAGGCTGGCAGCGCAATACACTTATTTAGCGGGACGTGACGAGATCATAAATGCCCAGGGCTCCGATGAACTTTTTCGCAAACAAAGAAATCTCGATTTTAAGACAAATATGTTTGAAGCCTACGTAGCCGCCGAACTGTACCCGTTGATGCTAATGTATGGCTATGACCCCGAATACAACCCAAAATACCGGCCCTACATTTTTGCAGGCGCGGGCATGTTCACTTACAATCCAAAAGGAACCATAACGGACCAGAATGGAAATGTGACCTGGCACGAACTTGCACCACTGCATACAGAAGGACAAGGGTTTGATGAGTACCCCGGCCGCAAACCATATAAATTAACCCAAATGAATATTCCATTTGGAGGCGGCATAAGGTATATGGCCACTGAAAGATTAAATCTTGCTTTTGAATTATTGTATAGAAAAACTTTTACAGATTATGTAGATGACCTTAGCACAGATTATATCGATCCTAACCTGTTCGATAAATATCTTTCAGCGGCCGATGCAAATATTGCCAGGCAAATAAGCGATAAAGCCTTTACCAGTTATGTAGCAGGTTCTCCACGTTTAGAACCCGGTTATCAACGCGGTAATCCAAAAAATAATGATTCCTATTTTTCGTTTGTATTAAAAATAGGTGTGAGGTTGGGAGAAATTTATAACAGTTCATTTGAAAGGAGCGCCGCCAAACAGGCAAGGTGTCCTGCACGATTTTAAAATTCCATTATTCACCAAAAATAAACTATGAAACACAATTTACAAGTCAACCCCCTCTTCTTTAAAATTACATTTTTAGTTACCTGCTTTATGCTGGTAATCCTGTACAACAATGCCAAAGCTGCCGATGTAAAACCAGCAGTTCGTTCCTCTAAAGTAACCATCAATTTTAAGCATGATACAAAGAGTAAAGAATTGAGTATAACGGTAAAGGGCAATAATGAGACAAGCCTGCAACTTTTTATCTTTTCACCGGAAGGTCTATTGATCAAGGAAGTAGCTGTAAGCGCACAAAAGGTTACTAAAATAAAAAGCCTTGACAAAGGGTACTACATGTATGAATGTTTTAATAAAGACGCAAGGCTGAAAAGCGGCAACCTTATCATTGATTAGGTGACCGGACAATTAAAATAATGGAAGAAAGTAAAGCAGCAAAGTAATATACCTGAAGTTAACCCCCGGTAAACAACGTACATTCCTGTATGATGGACACCCCCTGAAACCACATTTCAACTTCGTACTATTCTTTGCTACTTTTAAAAAAGCCCCGCATTTACCTGCGGGGCTTTTTATTCAAAATTATCACGATGAACGCTGCTAATAATTCATCAGCGTTTTAGTTCAGGAATAAGATATTTTCCCGTAAAGCTTCCTTTTACTTTTACCAACTCTTCAGGTATGCCTTCAAATAAAACAAGGCCACCTTCATCGCCACCTTCGGGTCCAATGTCGATGATATGATCCGCTACTTTTATCACATCCATGTTGTGTTCAATTACCAATACAGTATTACCTCTGTCAACTAATTTCGTCAATACTTCCAGCAGGTGTTGAATATCCTGGAAGTGAAGTCCGGTAGTAGGTTCATCGAGTATATAAAAAGTTTTACCAGTATCCTTTTTACCAAGCTCAGTCGATAGCTTTACACGTTGAGCCTCGCCCCCACTAAGGGTTACAGCGCTTTGCCCAAGCGTGATATAGCCAAGCCCTACCTCCTTCAATACTTTTATTTTACGGTATATGTACGGCACCGCCTGGAAAAAATCTACTGCCTCTTCTACGGTCATGTCCAGCACATCGCTGATCGATTTCCCTTTGTAGCGGATCTCCAGGGTTTCCCTGTTATATCTCTTACCATTGCACTTTTCGCAATGCACATATACATCCGGTAGAAAATTCATTTCGATCACCCGCATACCACCACCTTCACATACATTACACCGGCCACTTTTTACATTGAATGAAAAACGGCCTGCGGTATAGCCTCTAATTTTCGCTTCAGGTACCGATGCAAACAAGGTGCGAATATCTGTAAAGAATCCACAGTAAGTGGCCGGGTTACTGCGTGGTGTGCGTCCTATTGGCGACTGGTCAATTTCAATTACTTTATCAATGTGTTCGAGCCCCTTGATAGATTTATATTCAAGGGGGTTTGTCTTTGAGTTGTAACAATGCCTGCTCAATAATGGATAAAGTGTTTCATTGATCAGCGTTGATTTACCGCTTCCGCTTACGCCGGTGATCAGTATTAATTTACCCAACGGAAATTTTACATTTACCGTTTTTAAATTATTTCCTTTGGCGCCTTTCAATTCTAAAAAGTTGCCGTTTCCTTTTCTTCTTTCTTTAGGTATTTCAATGCTTTTAGCACCGCTTAAATATTGGGCCGTTTCTGAATTAGATCTTAGTACTTCTTCCGGCGTTCCCATTGCCACGATCTCTCCACCATGCTTACCTGCATTTGGCCCAATATCTACCAGGTAATCCGAAGCCAGCATAATGTCTTTATCATGCTCCACTACCAATACGCTATTGCCAATATTCCTCAAATTTTGCAATGCTCCAATCAGGCGCTGGTTATCACGCTGGTGCAAACCTATGCTGGGCTCATCTAAAATATAAGTAATACCTTGTAATTGCGAACCGATCTGTGTAGCCAGCCGGATACGCTGCGACTCTCCGCCACTAAGGCTTTTGGAAGACCGGTTTAATGTTAGATAGGTAAGCCCCACATCCAATAAAAATTGAAGCCGCTCTCTTATTTCCTTCAATACATCCTTTGCAATGGAATTCTGTTTATTGCTTAACCGGCCTTCAAGTCCTTCAAACCATTTAGCCAGCTTATCAAGATTGAGCGAACTCAGCTCGGCAATATTTGCGGCATCTACTTTAAACCAAAGGCTTTCTTTTTTTAAACGGCTCCCATTACAGGTAGGACA
>JBDSAP010000421.1:0-8204 GCA_039922055.1 Ferruginibacter sp. | reverse complement strand
TAATTATTGAACGGAAAAGTTGCCATAAAAAACTACCGTACAAGAGAGTGACACAACGATGCCGCCATGAAAAACGGCTGCTGGTCAACAAAAAATTAAAAACGTTTGATTTGTCAAAGTAGAATTACTTACAACCAGCTACCAAACCATTTTTCGCCGGCTGCCGGATCGTTTTTCAATCTTCTTCTTCTGCGCCTTACATCTATACCGTGACGGATAGCTGTGACAATCATCAGCGGCATAAACAGGAAGATCAATGGCGGTATGCCCATGAAGCTGATCCATTTTCCCCCAAACATATTGCGCATGGGCCTTTTTAATCTTTCAGCAATCAGGTACATGGCAGGCACAATTATCAAAGTCATAAAGAAGGCGAATGCCAAACCAAAAATGATCGTCCAGCTTAAGGGTTTCCAGAATGCCACATTATCTCCACCGAAGAAAATATGTGGGCTCAGGTCTGAGAACAGGCTAACGAAATCAATATTAAAACCGACTGCAATAGGAATGAAAGCGAGTATCGCTGCCAGTGCGGTAAGCAATACTGGTATGATACGTGTTTTGCCCGCCTTTATTGCTGCCTCCCGGGTCTTCATGCCACGGGCTCGTAACTCATCTGTAAATTCTATTACAAGGATACCATTCTTTACCACAATGCCCGCCAGGCCAACTATACCGAGGCCGGTCATTAAGCCAGAAACTTCCATACCGGTAATTGCAAAACCAAACAACACTCCAATGATACTGAATATAATTTCTGTAAGGATGATGACGGATTTGCTCACACTATTGAACTGGATAACCAGCGTAAATAAAATGATCATCAAAGCGATGGCCAGTGCCTTTCCTAAAAATGCCACCGTTTCTGCTTGTTGCTCACCTTCACCTGTTTGCTTAATGGTAACGTTATCTGCCTTGTTTTTAAATTCGGCAATATGTAATGCTAACACCTGGTTTACCCCGGTAGCATTATAACCCTGCGTTGTTAATACATTTGAACGCAAAGTAATAAGACGCTTTTCATTTTTGCGTTTTACACTACCAAAAGTGCTGGTAGGTTCTATCGTCACCAGTGCGCTGATTGGGATATTTTTTACCGCGCCACCTACCGCCATATCCCGGAAGCTCACCCGCATATTAAGCAGGTTGCTTAAGTCTTTTCGCTGTAGTTCGTTGTTGCGCAACTGTATTTTATATTCCTCTTTTCCTTCTTTTATTTTGCTAACCTCACGACCAAATAAACCGGTACGAATGGCCTGCCCGATCTGTGCGGAAGATACACCCTGTATCAATGCACGTTCACGGTCAACTGTTAGTGTAATTTCCGGGTTGTTGAGATCCACATCCATTTTTAATTCTTCTACTCCGGGTACTTGTATAGAATCGAGGTAGTTCTTAAGATTGACCGCGGTTTTTACCAGGCCATCAAAATCTTCCCCTGCAATTTCAATATTGATTGGCGGGTCGGTTGGGGGACCGGAACCTTCCTGGTCAACGCTTATTTCTGCACCGGGAATCCCCCTCATAGCAGCCCTCACAGAATCAAGATATGGACGCGTTGAAACACCGTCTCTTTTTTCAAATTCAACAAAGGAAACCTGTATCCTTCCAAGCTCGCTGCGGGTACTCCTATCGCCGGAACTTGGATCACTTGCACCAATTGCCACGTTGCTGATCACACTCTCCACAATGGGATTCTTTTTGCCGGTTGCATAATCTATCCCCAATACTTTGATTACTCTTTTCTCCAGCATCTGTGTAACCGAATCAGTGTATTCAACGCTGGTACCAACCGGTAACTTCATGTATACATATAATTGATTGGGATCAGCTTTCGGGAAGAATACCACTCCCACACGGCCGCTACTTACCGACATCACAAAAACAACAAGTGAGAGGATCAGCAGGCCGACAGTACCTAATAATAAATGCACGGGTCTCCATCCTTTTAGCGCCCAGCGCAACAGGCTTTCATAATGCGCCATGATCCAGGGTAACGCCCGGTTTTGAAAATAATGGATGGCATCGGTAATGAAGTACCTGTTAAGTACCACCAAGAACATAAAGAAGATGAGCAGGTTGCCTAAGAAGGTAGCGCCAAAAATATCCAACAATATACCTATGCCGATCGCCACCCAAAAAGAAGGTTTCTTAAAGATGGCAGATTTAGGTTCTTTCTTTTCTCCCTCCGGATGATTCATGAAGTCGACAGCAAAAACCGGGTTCATTATGAACGCTACCAGCAAAGATGCTGCAAGGGTAAAAATGAGCATGGTAGGCAGGTAAACCATGAAGCGGCCAATGATTCCCGGCCAGAATAACAGGGGGAAAAACGGCGCCAGGGTGGTAACCGTTCCCGCCAGCACCGGCACAAATACTTCACCCGCGGCGGCCTTGGCAGAATTGTTTACTGACAGCTTCCCTTCCATAAATATGCGGTGCGTATTTTCAATCACAACGATAGCATCATCCACGATAATACCCAGCCCAAAGAGAAGAGCGAACAGCACAATAAAATTGAGCGTAACATGTGAGCCGATAATAAGATCTGCCCCCGGCAAAAACACAAAGGCCACAAACATACTAAGCGGTACAGATAGCGCCACAAAGAATGCATTGGTAACACCCATAAAGAACATCAGTACTATCAACACCAGTATAAAACCGATTACAATCGAGTTAACAAGGTCCTTAAAAGAACTTTTTGTTTTGATACTCTGGTCGCCAGTGATAACGGTTTTTAAATTGTCGGGGTAAAGTACACCCTTTGATTCCTCTACTATTTTCTGAACACCCTCGCTTGTCTCAATCAGGTTCTCACCACTACGTTTAATGATGTTTAGTGTCACAACGTTTTTACCATCCAGGCGGGCAAAGCTTTCCGCATCCTTGGTAGTATCTTTTATCACCGCGATATCCTTTAGGTAAATAGGGGCGCCACCGGTATTTCTCACCAGTACTTTTTCAATATCGTAAGCTGTTTTAAACTGGCCTTTCAACTGCAGGTTACGTTTCATAGACCCAACATCCAGCAAGCCGCCGGATATATCCATGTTTTCCCTTGCCACTGCATTGGCAATATCATCAAAGGTTACGCCGGAGGTTTGCATCCGGTAATTGTCTACGTTTATTTGGAACTCTCTTTCCGGTGCACCTACAATATCAATGCGGTTTATCTGCGGAAGATCTTCCAGCTTATCTTTCAAATCATCTGCATATTTTTTGAGCTTCGCCTTATCAAAATCCCCACTAAGGTTTACATACATGATGGGCATATCGCTCAGGTTCACTTCCAGTGCGGTAGGCTCCTGGGTGAGATCGGTCGGAAGATCCTGCTTTGATTTATCGATGGCGTCTTTTACTTTTTGCAGGGCAACTTCAGTTTTTACTTTTGTATCAAACTCAACAATAATGGCTGAATAATCCTGCTGCGAAGTGCTGGTGAACTTATTGATCTTGGCGCCGGTAATACCTTTGATCTGTTTCTCAATTGGCCTCGTTACCAAATTTTCTATATCCTTAGGCGAGTTACCGGTATAGATCGTCTGCACATAAATAGTAGGGATCACAATATCCGGGAACTGTTCTTTAGGCAGCGTCACAAATTGGAAAATACCAATCAATGAAACAAACACCATCACCAGGTAAATGGTGGTTTTATTGGTTATACTCCAGGAGGTTGGTTTGAACTCCTTGAAATTGTCTCTTATTTCTTTTAAACTCATACAACTTTTGTTTTAGCCCCCGGCCCCGAAGGGGAGGAGGAAATATTATTTCCCAATCAGCATTCTATATACTCGTAGCAGGAACCCTAAATTTAAAAGCACTCGCCCTTCTCCCCTTTGGGGCAGGGGGCCTTTATTTCAACGTAAGCAACTGCCCTTCATACAAGCTGGCGTATCCTTCCGTGATAAGGGAATCGCCTTCTTTCAGGCCCGTTTTTATTTCAATAGTATCGCCGCTTAGCATACCGATGTTCACTACTTTTTTTCTTGCCACCAGCTTTCCTTTTTCGGAGCTGGCTACCATTACAAACTTTCCTTTTTCATCGTTCTGTAAAGTATTCAGGGGAATAGCAAGGGAGTTAGGAGCTGAATAATCTTTGATCTTTATCAGTGCGATCTGGTTAGGTTTCAATGCAGGGTCGGCCGGCAATTTTGCTTCCACCACAAATCCCCTGTTAATAATATCGATGGAGGCGCCTACGAAAGAAACCTTTGCATTGAATGTTTTATTTACATCAGGCATCTGCACAATTACATCGCTTCCTTTGTTGATAGTGCCCAGGTAATTTTCGGGGATGTTTCCAACAACCTTCAGGTCGTTGTTGTTTACGATTTTGATTACCCCCGCGCCTGCCGCACCAAAAGTTTCTCCAAGCTTCACTGTCATTACATCCGCAATACCATTTACATCGCTATATACCATTGCAAGACTTGATTGTACCTGCACGGATTTTACATTTTCTTCAGTTGCCTGCAATTGGTTCTCAAGTGTAGCAACGTTATTTTTTGCCGTGATCAGTTGCACCTCTGTGCCAATGCCCTGGTCCCACAAATTTTTCTGGCGCTGGTAAATATTTTTTGCGTAAGACAGTTGTGTTTTGATGCTCTCCAGTCCCTGCCTGGCAGCCACTACATTCTGCTGTATTACAGCATTATCAAGCTTCAGCAGCAACTGGCCTTTTCTAACCCGGTCGCCTTGTTTTACATAGATGGCTTTTACCTGTCCCGGTCCGCCACGTGGGGTAATGTAGCTTACATTTTCAGCGTCTACCCTGCCCTGTAACTCTATGTAATGCGCAAAGTTTGAGGGGGCTACGGTTTGCAACGCAACCAATTTTGTTTTTTGATTGGCAGCAGCGCTGGTGTCCAGCTTGGCCACCTCTTCTTCAAGCGCTATGATGCTTTGATCAAGTTTTGTTTTTTGGGATTTCAGTTTTTCCAGCGATGCTTTTTTATCATTTAAAACGGCATTGCCTTCTTTTTTACTGCTTCCGCAGGACGATAACAACACGAATGCTGTAGTTGCTCCTATAATTAAATATTGTTTCATTGTTGTATGGTTAAATAGTTGATGCACTTGATTAGTTTTGGTTATGTTATGAATGTTTTATTGCAATTTTCCTACTGCTTTCAGGTAATCGATCTTGGCTGTGATAGCATCATATACTGCACTGTAATAGTTATTCTGCGCAACTTTTAATTCTGTTTGCGCTGTATATATTTCCTGGTTACTTCCAAGCCCCTGGTCATACTTCAACTTTGTGGCATTAAAGACATCTTCTGCAAGTTTTATATTCTGCTTTTGCACATCCATGGTGATGATGGCACTCTTAATATTTGTTCTTGATTGCACCACCTCATAATCCATCTGTTCTTTTGCCCGAAGCAAATCATTCTCTGACTTATTGAGTGTGAGCCTGGCATTTTCAATCCTGGCCCTTTTTGCATTGCCGTCAAAAATGGGTACCGCTATTCTTAATCCTATCAATGATGAGGTGAACCAATCTCCTTTATTAAAGAAATTAAATTCCTGCCGTTGTGCATTTTTCTGGTAAGATCCAAAAGCAGAAACAACAGGTATTCTACTGAGCTTATAGCGCTTTACATTATAACCATTTAGTTTGGTGGTGAGCGTTAGTAGCTGTATTTCCTTCCTGTCATTATAACTATAAGATTCATCCAGAATATTAGATTTTATTTCATCTTCGCTTAATGTATCTGTTAGTACAAGCTCATCTTTTTGGGGCATGTTTAGTAAAAACTTTAACCCTGCGTTGCCCGCTGACAATTGATTTTCCACTTTTTGTTTTTCAGTCTTCAGGTTGTTTAGTTGCACCATTATTTTATCCACATCGAGTTTTTCTGCAAAACCATTTTTATAAATCTCCCTTGTATCGTGCAATAATTTTTCAAAGCGCTCAATGTTTGCATCAATACTGCCCAATTGCGTTTTGCCAACTACCAATTGGTAATAAACTTTATAAATATTCGCCTTGATCTGTTCGGTAGTTACCTCGGCTGAGGCTCTTGAAAGATCCATGGCAGACTTTCTCGCCTGTAGGCCAACAAACACCTGCCCGTCAAATAATATTTGCGAAAAGTCCAAACCGGCACTTGCCACCCAAGGTGTTCCAAACTGCAACGCAAGATTTTCAAATTTGCCGCCGTTAGGCATTTTTACAGGGTTGCCGTTAGCATCTTTCACACCTTCATTTATCAGCACACCATATGTTGCGGGGGCAATAAAATTCGGGATAGATGTTATAGGTACATTAAAGTAATGCGTAGTTGAGATACTGCCGCTCAGTTGTGGATACGCCTGGGCAGTTAGTTCCCGGTTGGTTTGTTCCTGGATCTTTACGTCCAGTAGCGCGTTCTTTACCTGTACCGCATTTTTTACACCGTAGTCTACTGCCTGCTTCACAGTAAATTCATTCCTTGTCTGCGCTATTGCTGTACTGCTCATTAATACGATAGCAGTGAAGAATTGTATTGTAAGCAATTTATTTTTTTCCATCATTGATTAACTTTTTTTCGCTCTTGTTGATATTTTTGAATCAGTTTATATCCTTTGGGTGTCACAAGCCCAAACAGGAAATGAAGAATGAACTCTTCTTCCAGGTCTGCCATGTTCAATTTTAATTTGCTTTGAAATTCAGGGTGAAAGGGCAACATCATTGTTTCCAGCCGATACCTCGAAAGAACATCCACCCTTATTTCCGGCCTGTATAGATCTTCTCTAATACCCCGCTGCATGTTTTCGCGGATAATGCTATACAGGTAATCATTTTTGTGCTTTTGAAACATTGAAAAAGATTTGGGGTGGTACTTTTCCATATCAAACAGCAACGAAGGATTCATAGGTCCAAAAATTTCCACCACCATTTCCATGGCCATAAATATTTCCTGTACAGCATTGCCGGATGTGTCCCTATCTTTTTCGCAAATTGTCCGGGTCCTTTGCAGTTCCTGCTCTATCACCACTCCCACCAACTCGTCTTTATCGGCATAATATTGGTAGATAGTTTTTTTGCTCATTCCGAGTGCATTGGCGATATCATCCATACTCACACTGCGTAATCCATAGTGCATAAAAAGGTCTCGGGCCTTTTCTCTTATCCTAATATTTATATCGAACTCTGTCATAATCGACCGCAAAACTATGGAAACTTTATTTGTAACCAAAGTTTCCATCATGATATTTTACCACTGATAACAAATTCTTAATACAAATAGCCCGCAGTACAATCAATTATATTTGTACACTAAATGGATCTTATTATGAAAAAGTCGCTTACTTATAAAAGGTTATTTCAATATTTTTTACAGGGACTGTTGATATTGGCGCCTATTGCTATTACGCTTTGGGCTATCGCCTCCGTGTTTAGCTTTATTGATGGCATTTTGCCCAATCTCATTCACAATATTGTGCCCTCGATGATGGAGGATAAAGAGGGAAATATCAAACGTATTCCGGGACTGGGGTTTGTTTTGGTGATTGCGCTCGTGTTATTGGTGGGTTATGTATCCTCTTCTTTTATCATTAGTAAAATGGTGGAAGCATTTGATAAAGTATTGGAAAAAACGCCAGGTATAAAGTTTATCTACTCAACCATAAAAGATTTTTTTGAGGCCTTCGCTGGTGAAAAAAAGAAGTTTACTCACAACGTATTGGCCAATGTAGATGATAACGATGTATGGCGGGTAGGTTTCGTTACGCAGGAAAATATGGAAGAGTTCGGCTTCGCAGATTATGTGGCGGTATATATTCCAATGGCCTATTCAGTGGCGGGTAATGTATATATAATTCCAAAGAGCAGGATCAAGCTGATCACCAATATCAGCGCTACGCAAACGATGAAGTTTGCGGTAAGCGGCGGTGTGACAGATGTGGTGGATAATCCGCATTTGTAGACAGTTGGAAACTTGTACTTGCAGATGAGATTCATTTAAATTTTTTCTGCAACCTCATATAAATTAAAGGACACCCAGCAATACTTTCTGTCACTGCACTAATTTTTCACCAGTAACCGGGTTAGCCGCCTCTTTTGGTTCGGTCCGCCGCGGCTTCTTTAAAAAAAGAGCGCAGCGATTTTTTTAAAGAAGCAAAAGCAGCGGCGTTCCGGTTACGCAGCCCCGCCGGCTGTGGAGGCGAAACCTGTAAATTTAAAAGAGTTGGTGAATGCACTTGCAGGCAAG
>JBDSAP010000420.1:0-3946 GCA_039922055.1 Ferruginibacter sp. | reverse complement strand
CCATGAAAAAATACAGTACAAGTGAGTTCCGATAGATCGGAATTAGAATAACACAACGATGCCGCCATAAAAAACTTCTGCTGGTCAACAAAAAAACACAAAGGTTTGACTTGTCAAAGTAGAATTAAAGAATCTTCATTTTGTTTCACTCAATATTTTTAACAACCTTTATTATTATTCCTCGTACATTTTCTCAATAATATCTTAACAATGGCCAATAGCATCAATGAAGTGATACATGAACTGGATGAAATTATTGCGTGGAGCAAACTGCACCAGAGTCGCATTGGTTATTTTGCAGTGCTGTACCGCAAGATGACCATTGCGGTGCAACAGGGTATTGCTAACAACGCGTTTGAAGATGGGAAAAGAATGGAGGAACTGGATATAAATTTTGCCAACAGGTATTTCGAGGCATGGCGTGCATTCAGCAATAAACAACCTTGTAGCAACGCATGGTGCAAGGTTTTTGCGGCATGTGATACTGACAGCCAGGTTGTGTTGCAACACCTGTTACTGGGCATCAACACACATATTAATTTAGACCTGGCAATTGCCGCGGCTGCAACCGCTCCCGGCGAAAAGATACATGCACTTAAAAATGATTTTGAGAAAATAAACGAAGTGATCGCTTCTTTGACACAGACCACACAAGACAGCCTCGTGAAGATCTGGTTCCCGTTAAAGATCCTTTTGCTGATATCTAATAAAAGGCAGGATAAAATTTTAGATTTCAGCATCAGTAACGCACGAAAAATTTCCTGGGTCAATGCAGTTACACTGGCAACATTGCAGGGCGTGAACGGGTATGATGATTATATTCTTGCAATTGATAATGCTGTAGTTGTGGTTTCAGAAAAGATCATGAAGCCGGGATTCATTTCAAGACTTCTGTTAAAATGGGTATTGCAAATGGAAAGCAAAAATATCAGTGAAAGTATTGATGCGCTGAATGAATAAATTATTTTAAGCCCAGGTTTCAGTTCGTCTATTGCCATTATTATCAATTATCATTTATCACATTATCAATTATCATTTACCCAATTATCCATTCCTTCCCCTTCTTCCTTCCAATATCCTGTAAAACGAACGGCTCCTGATCTCATCGATTGTTAGCCCGGTTACCAATGCTTCTTCTTCTGTAATTGCCCCGCAGTTCATTGCCTTTAAAAAGAAATTCAACAAGCCCTGGCCTGTGGCGGCATCATCAAAAATATCGCCGGTAAGTGTGGAGATGGCAGCACGTTCTACAAAAGTTTTTAACCGGAATGCTGCATCATCATAACTGCTTAAAAAGAAATTATAAGTGGCGGCATAGCGCATCGGCAACTGCGCCGGGTTAAGATCCCAGCCCTGGTATAGTCCGTTGATGAGCGAATGCGTGGTGTGCCTGAAACCGGTCTTCCAGGCATTGTGCACCGCCTCCCTGTTTTCGAATAATTCCATATCCGTAAGGTTGTCGCCGCGGTGCGGACCGATGGGTATTATATTGGTGGCGCCATCACTTAAAAATATCCCGGTGCCACCCAGCGCAACCTTGGTTACATGATGTGCAAAATCACAAACCGGGTGTGACATGGTTTGATATTTCGCAGTAATGCCGCAGGAAGCGGTATAATCATAAGTGCCGAAATGTGCTGCGATCAGCCTGCCCTCTCCTGCTCTTACAATTCGCATGAGGGGGTTGCGGCCTTCTTCATCCATGATGATCTGTGTGGCCTCCACCATTGTTTCCATTTTGAGAGTTCCCGGCTGAAGATTGTTTTGCTTTTCTATTATTTCAAAAAGACGAACAAGCGTGGTGACCTGCTCTGGTATTGTCACTTTCGGCAACATCACCACGAAGTTGTTTGGCATCACTCCATTTGTTTGCTCCAGCAGGGTGGTAAGAAAAATATCCAACGTCCGTACACCTCTAAACTTCAGATCTTCCGTGAACGGTTTAATACGAATACCGATGAATGGAGAAATGGTTTTGTTCTTCATACCGATGGCTAATTCCTTCGCTGCGTTCACCGCCGTTGCATCTTCCTCGTCATCGGGGCGGTTGCCAAAACCATCTTCGAAATCAATCCGAAAATCTTCGATGGCTTCTGTCTGTAATTTGCTAATTATTTTGTTATACACAGAATAAGATAACCAGGCCGGTTCTGTTTTCCTGCCCGTTTCATCCAACGCATCTAACTTTTTTGTGAGCGCTTCTATATCTTTTTCGAGGTGAGGCAAATATAGATAACCGTCCAGCTCAAGCACATTGGCAAGCGCAACAAAATTGGGTGCATAACTCTGCAAATTTCGCAGTGCTATTTCTCCCATCTTTATTGCCGTATCCGATTTGAAAAGGTTGGCCCCACCGTACACCGTATGCACAGCCTGCCTGTCGGGCTTATCGCCGGGATAGGTTTTTTGAAATTTTAGATTCGCTGGTTGCAATGCTGTTAGCAGTTGTGCTTTGTCCTGTTCAGTTATTGAAAAATTCATAGTGTGATTTAGCCTTTTAGTTCGTGCGAAAAAAGTGGAAATAAAAGTGATATGAGATTGATATGGAAAATAAAAACAACCTATTAACTACCCCGGTAGGTGGAATAGGCATACGGGCTTATCAATAAAGGTATATGGTAATGCTCCGCCGTTTTTATATCAAAAATAATTTCTACGATGGGGTAAAAACATTCAACATCCATTGTGTCAAAATAATGAAGCGTATCGAATGTTATTTTGTAAGTGCCAAGCGGTAGCTTCTGATCTTCATCCAGCAGGTTAGTAATCCTGCCTTCTTTGCTGGTAATGCCTTTTGCATACTGTATCCATTCCCTGCCAACTTTCTGGTACATAAAAACCGTGATGCCCCAGGCAGGTTTACCCCGGGACGTATCTAAAACATGTGTGGTGACCTGGCTCATTGCATTAATTTTTGTATACGAATTAAGGTGATCTTGTTTTGCTCATCGGCAGCAATTCTTATTTCTTCTTCGGGTGTGTTATTTAATCTTTGCTCCAAGATACTTAACATTTCTTCTGCGGATTTTCCCGTAGCGGAAATGATGAATATATAGCCGAATTGCTGCTCATACTTTTTGTTTGCTTCCGTCAATGCATTCAGCGTTTGTTCGTTTGCGGTATTGACTCCGCTTTGTTCATCCTGCACCCATTCAGCAGTGGCGGCAAATTTCTTTTGCAGCGATGCTGTATCACCAATTTTTGGATGATGAGAAAATGCCTCCCTCCAGTCGCCAGGTGTACATTTGTACCATTCAGCTTCCGCCATATCCAGCAATTCCACCAACTCTTCCATTGGAAACCAACTCATCATTTTGTCAACCCATTTCACTGATCCGCAACAGTTGAACAAGGCGGCCTTCAACTCATCCGGCGGCATTTGGTTCAGATCATGTATGGTCATAAGATATCTTTTAGTGATTGAAATAGCATATTTAAATCCTGAAGAACTTTAGTCAGTAACTATGCCAAAAAATATCAATTCCCTTACAGCACCGTAATATTATTTACTAACATACTAATCGAAGATAGGTTTACCGAATAGTCGCATCCGACTAATTCCGCCATCAGGAAAAATGCTGAGGCGCACATGAGTAACCGGCATAACATTAACAGTTTCTTTTTCAAATAAATGTTCAAGATCGGCTTGTAATTTTACCTGCGGTAAAATGGTAATCCAATTCACTTCGTCCTTTGTGAAATCGACTTCCCTTCCCAGAGAAATATCGCAGGCTTCTATCATACAACTATCCGGATAATTTCCTTTAAAATGAGCGGTATCGATCCAAATTTTATCGATGGTACCACGGTGCGCCAGCCTTACTATCACCCAATCTTTATTACCCGGATTACGGTTCCGTTTCGTCTCCCAGCCATCGCCCATATTTACTCCACGGCCGGGCATTATAAGGTTGTCCATGTGACTAAAAAACATATCATTGCACAA
>JBDSAP010000419.1:0-16800 GCA_039922055.1 Ferruginibacter sp. | reverse complement strand
CCATGAAAAAATACAGTACAAGTGAGTTCCGATAGATCGGAATTAGAATAACACAACGATGCCGCCATAAAAAACTTCTGCTGGTCAACAAAAAAACACAAAGGTTTGACTTGTCAAAGTAGAATTACTAAAATAAAATTTAGAATAAGCGACTGTTTTTTTGAGAACTGCCGTCTTATAGCCAGGACAAACCCAATTTTATGATACGATCGACGATAATAATCCTGGTTTTTTTGATGGCTAATATGACCATGAAGGCACAAAATTCAAGTATAAGAGGTGTTGTAAAAGATGAGGTGGAGAAGACCCCGGTTGTTGGAGCTACTGTAACGTTATTCCTGCAAAACGATTCCACAAGGCAACCGGTGAAAAGTGCGGTCACTGATAAGAGTGGCGTTTTTGAAATAAGCGGGTTAAATGCGAATAGCTATTCGGTTGAGATCAGTTCTATTGGCTTCGAAAAAATCACTGAAGATGTAGTACTGGACGATTCCCCCAAAGATCTGGGGACTATTAACTTCAGTAAGCAGGGCAAACAATTGGCAGATGTTACGGTCATTTCAAAGGCGCCAGCCGTTATTCAAAAAGGCGATACCTCTCAATTTAGTGCAAGCCAGTTTAAAGTTAATCCCGATGCTACTACCGAAGATCTCATTAAAAAAATGCCCGGCATTACTGTTGACAGAGATGGTACCGTAACAGCCCAGGGCGAGCAGGTTAAAAAAGTTACGATAGATGGCAGGGACTTTTTTGGTGATGATGCTTCTGCGGCTTTAAAAAATCTTCCTTCAGAGGTGGTGGATAAGATACAGGTGTTCGACAGGTTAAGCGATCAGGCGCAGCTTACAGGCTTTGACGATGGCAATAGTCAAAAAACCATCAATGTTGTTACAAAAACGGGTGTAAAAAATGGGCAGTTTGGCCGAATGTATGCGGGGTACGGAACAGATGACCGGTATGCTGCCGGGGGAAATATCAGTTTTTTTAAAGGCAACCGGCGGTTATCTTTTGTCGGCAATTTCAATAATATTAATCAACAAAATTTCGGTTCGCAGGATTTGCTGGGGCTTACCAGCGGTGGTGGTGGGCGAGGTGGACCTGGCGGAGGTGGAAGAGGTGGTGGCGGCCGTGGCGGTGGCGGAACAGATAATTTCCTAGTAGGGCAGTCAAGTGGTATCAGCAAGACCAATGCGTTCGGCGTTAATTACAGCGATCAGTGGGGTAAAAAAATAAATGTTACAGGAAGTTATTTTTTTTAATAACAGTGTAAACAATAACCAGTCGCTTGTTAATACTCAAACTTACTTTAATCCAAAAGATATTTTTAGCACCCAGAGTGGCAATACCATAACAAACAATAGCAATCACCGGGTCAATTTAAGACTGGAGTATAAAATAGATTCCTCCAATTCTATATTTATTATCCCAAGCCTGAATTTTCAAAAAAATAACTCCTCAAGTGTTTCAGCACTGGAGACTTATTATGGCCTAAATGATTCGATCAACAGATCACAGTCCGACATTAACTCCGACAGAAATGGTTATAATCTTCGAAATAGCATTTTGTACCGGCATTCTTTTTCAAAAAGAGGACGTAGCATTTCTTTAGGCTTTAATACCAATTACACAAAAAATGATGGAGAGAACATTAGCAAAGCGAATTACTATTTTTTTAATGCACTCCCTAACCAGGCTGATTCAACGCAAGACCAGTTTTATGATAATGCTACCAGTGGCCATACAATAGAAGGCAACATTGCCTACACTGAGCCAATAGGTCAAAAAGGTCAGCTTCAAATTGATTACAGGTCTTCTGTTCAAAAGAACAAAGCCGACCAACAAACATATTCATTTGATGGTGTGAAATATTCACAGTTTGATACATCACTTTCTAACCGGTTCGATAATACGATCACCACCAATAATGCGGGTATCAATTACCGCCTGGGTCGCAGCCGGGATGAGCAACTCTCATTTGGAGTGAATTTTCAAAATTCTAAATTGGAAAGCCAGCGGGTGTTCCCAACAACTTCATCAGTGAATCAAACATTCTCTAATATTTTGCCCAATGCTATGTACCGCAAGAAGCTATCAACAAATTCAAACATCCGGGTATTTTATCGGGCATCTACCAATTTTCCTTCTGTAAACCAGTTACAGGATGTAGTGAACCTTACCAACCCCCTAAGGATAAGCAGTGGTAATCCTGATCTTAGGCAATCATATACACATTTCCTTTCGGGCAGGTACACTTTCACCAATTCAAAAACTTCGAGGAGCTTCTTTGCAAATATTTTCCTGCAAACAGCGAATGACTATATTTCAAATGCTACTTATATTCCGCTTAGTGATTCTTCGATACAACAGGGCCTCACGCTGAAAAGAGGATCACAATTGACTAAGCCTGTAAACCTCGATGGATATAAAAGCCTTCGTACTTTTTTTACTTACAGCTTACCAATAAATCCTATTAAAACAACCGTGAATGTAAGTACAGGATTTAGCTATTCAAAATTGCCGGGCCAGGTAAATTACAGGCTCACAACCACTAATAATTATGTATATAATGCGGGGATCGTGTTGGCAAGTAACATTAGCGAGTATGTAGATTTTAATATATCTTATAACGCCAATTTTAATGAAGCAAAAACATTGTCGCTGAACGATTCTTATAGCAAGTATATTAACCAGGCCGCCGGCGTGCAGCTAAACCTTTTGAGTAAAAGCGGGTGGTTCATACAAAACGATGTCTCTAATCAAACATACACCGGTTTAAGCGCCGGGCTCAATCAAAGCTTTTGGCTTTGGAATGCAGCCATTGGTAAAAAGTTCTTAAAGAAACAAGCGGCTGAATTGAAATTGTCAGTATTTGATCTGTTGAAACAAAATCAAAGCATTGTAAGAACCGTAACGGGCGCTTATATTGAAGACGCTCAAAGCCAGGTATTGCAGCAATATTTTATGCTGACATTCAGTTACAGTCTCAAGAATTTCGGCGTAGCTGCTAAGTCATCGAATCAAAATGAAAATAACCAGGGACCGAGAATGGGAAGGCCCGGAGGAATGAACCCTTCGTTTTAGTATTTTTAGGTCGGATATAAAATAATATGTTTTGAACCAATCCGATGAATTAGTAGATAAGCTAAAAAAAGGTGATCAGTCTGGGTTCACGGCTATTGTAGATCTTTACCAGGATATGGTTTATAATACGGCTATCGGTATTGTACAAAGCCACCAAGATGCAGATGATATAACACAGGAAGTATTTGTGCAGGTATATCTTTCGATCCATTCTTTTAAAGGAGAATCAAAGTTTTCAACCTGGCTGTATCGCATCACTGTTTCGAAAGCATTGGATCATGAGCGAAAAAAAAAACGAAAGAAGCGCTTTGGATTTATGCAAAGCCTGTTTGGCGGACAGCAGGAAGAAGCATTTCACCCGGTTGAATTTGATCACCCCGGAATTCAACTTGAAAAAAAAGAAAGTGCCCATGATTTGTTCAAGGCTTTAAAACAATTGCCGGAGAAACAGAGGGTAGCCTTCACACTGCATAAACTGGAAGGCCAGAGTTACCAGGAAATAGCGGCCATCATGAATACCAGTTTATACGCCGTTGAATCAATGATGGGAAGAGCAAGGACTAATTTAAAAAAGATATTGAAAATTTACTACGAGAAAAAACTTTCTGATCAATAAAAGCCAGCGTTATGAAAAAAGAGGAGCAGATAAATAAATTAATTGAACAGGCAATCAACAGTACCGATGGCGCACAGCAAGCGGCGCCAAAGCCTTACTTGTTAACACGAATAAATGCAAAGCTTGCGCAACAAAAAGGAACGATGCCGGAACGTATGCTGGGGTTTATAGGCCGGCCCGTTATTGCTATTTCAGGGTTGTGCCTGGTGGTCATGATAAATGTGCTGGCGATAATAAATAACCAGCCAGAAAGGATAAACTCAATTACTGAACAGGTACTAAGTTCGCCCGATGAGTTTTCTAACACGATTGCCACTATCTATGACAATGAAAATCCTGAATAAAAATGGTTGAACAAAAAATTAGAAGCAAGATTTACCTTTTAATAATTGGCATATTGTTGCTAACGAACATCCTGTTGCTTGTCTTTTTGAGACAGCAACCCACACAAAATTTTCACCAGGACAGGAGAGCTTATATCGCTGCATTTCTAAAAGATGAGATCGGTTTTGATCAACAGCAGTTACAGCAGTTTGATACATTAAGCAAAAATCATCGTGAAAGGATGAGTCGTATATGGGAAAAAGGAAGGGGCTCAAAGGGTGAACAGTTCAGGCAATTGGCTGCCGGCAATTTTACTGATTCGGTCATCAACGCGGTAGCTGAACAATCGGCCAATAAACAAAAGGCCGTTGAAGTAATTATGTGTACTCATCTTAGAAATATAAGGACACTTTGTAAACCGGAACAACTGTCCAAATTCGATTCACTGTTTGGCAAAGTATTTAACAGGAGAGGAGAAGGAAAGAAAAAGAATTAATCTAAAGCATTACCGTTTTGAATGGATGGTAATTTTTATTCGTTAACCTAAAATTAAATAAGAAATGAAAAAGCAATTTTTATTGATGGCGTTTGCAGCCTTACTTGGAATTGGCACTTTAAGCGCTCAAGGCGGACAAAGACAAACACCTGAAGAAAGAACAAAAACCGCCATGGAAAAGATAGGCGCATTGAATTTGGAGGCCGACGCAAAAACAAAAACAGAGGTCATCATCACCGACTTCTATAATGCGCAGCAAAAAGCAATGGAAACAATGCGTGCAAGTGGTTCAATGGACAGGGAGGCAATGATGGCTAAGCGTAAAGAGCTTGCCACCGAAAGAGATAATAAATTGAAAACGATCTTTACTGCTGACCAGTTAAAAAAATGGCAGGATGAAATTGAACCATCCCTTCGCCCACAAAGAGGCGGTGGCCAACCGAATAATTAAGTATTGGTTGTTTTGTGATTATTGCCCCGTGTAAAAGCGGGGCTTTTTATTGGATGACCATATTAAACTTTTTCGCCTGTATTTTGATAATTTTCTCTATTTCACTTTCAAGTGTTGCGTTGTTGTTTTTTGTTGCAAGCTTTGCACGCTCAGTTTTAATATAGTCCTCCCGTTTGGTATTGATACCAACGATATCCTTTTGAATGTTTCCCCGCTCGGTATTTTTCTTTGTCGCAATTTGTTTTAGTTCAGTACGGGTTTTCTTTTGCAAGCTATCTGGTAAGGTTTTCATATCCACCTTTGCAAAAAAAGTGCTGTCGCTTTCATTAGCATCCACCAGGTCCCAGGTTGCATTTTTATACAATTCTTTTTTACCCTTCACGGCCACTCTTTTCGCAGCAACTGACTTATTCATACTGTAGTTTTTTTGGTCTACATCAGCCTGCATGGCCAGGTTACTCTTGCCAGCGTAGCCGTATGCGATATACGTGCTATTCAATTTTTCATTCAGACTAAATAAAACACTGTCATAAGGTGTAACCATATCATCCAGCTCGCTATCCTGGTTAATGTTGGTAAAGCTACCACCGCCACATTCCCCAACAACATTCCAATGTTCCTGTACACCCTGCATTTTGTCACCGCAATAAATAGTATTGATGATCACTCCTTTTCTCTTTGCTTCAGCACATGCTTTTGTATACGAAACATTACCCTGCAAAAAATCTTCGTTGCCCGCTATAAAGATCACTTTATAATTTGCCGTTGAAGTATCCCAGTTAAGTCTTGTTAAAGAAGTGTGCATTACAAATCCGCAATATTCATCGCCGCCATTAGTTTTAATATTGAATAATGTTTGCGAAAGCTTATCAAGATCGCTGGTAAATTCACTGAGCTGTTTTACATAGCCTTCTTTAATATCATTATTGGGTCTTCCATATTCGTACAATGCAATTTCAATCTGTGGGGCCAGGTTATCACATTTCGCCTTTCCCATCACACTTACCATATTCCAGAGCTGCGCTTTTGCCTGCTCAATCAATCCGTCCATACTATTGCTCACATCCAACAGTATGGCCACTTGTATTTTTGGATGAATATTTTTTGGAGGATTAATAGATTTAAGAGACGAGATCTGCTGGCTTTTAAACGCCGATATCATAATAGCAGTACAAATTAAACAGGTAAAGGCAACAAGGCTGAAATACTTCTTCATAAAAAATAGTTTTGTTCGATGATGCAACTACAAGCTTGTTTACATAGACGATTTTAAATAAAAATTAATTTTTTTATCAATACAATATAAAGCCGCTAAGATCATGGCTAAAGTTTAACATCACTTTGCAGACATTTCTCAAGTCGATGCTTAAATTTTTACCGTGGTAACCCTTGTGCATTTTCATCTTTCAAATATTTCATTAAGCGTATATTGCTAACTTCATGCTCCAAAAACAGGAAACAGAAAAAAGAAAAGAATCCATGCTGTTCAATAGAAAAAATTTAAGCGACGAAACCTTACTTGATCTCTATAAAAATCTTCTGTTGCCACGCATGATAGAAGAGAAGATGCTGGTGCTGCTCCGCCAGGGCAGGATATCAAAATGGTTCAGTGGGATTGGCCAGGAAGCTGTTTCCGTAGGTGCTACAATGGCGTTGCAGCCCAACGAATGGATCATGCCAATGCACCGCAACCTGGGTGTGTTCACTACCCGGGAAATGCCACTCAATAAATTATTTAAGCAATGGCAAGGCAGCAGCGATGGCTATAGCAAAGGGCGGGAAAGAAGTTTTCATTTTGGCAACGCTGAACATCATATTTGCGGAATGATATCTCACCTGGGCCCACAGTTGGCCATTGCAGATGGTGTTGCATTGGCGCACAAACTAAAAAAAGAGCAAAAAGTTTCGCTGGCATTTACCGGCGAAGGAGGTACCAGTGAAGGCGATTTTCATGAAGCATTAAATGTAGCAGCCGTATGGGATCTGCCCGTTATTTTTTTGGTAGAGAACAATGGCTATGGGTTAAGTACGCCGGTCAATGAGCAATACCGTTGCTTTAGTTTGGTAGAAAGAGCAAAGGGCTATGGCATGGAAGGTGTGCGCATAGATGGTAATAATTTATTGGAAGTATATGACACCATCAAGGGCGTAAGGGATTATTGCATCAAACATCAAAAGCCTTACCTGATAGAGTGCATGACGTTCAGAATGCGTGGGCACGAAGAGGCAAGCGGCGTTAAGTACGTACCAAAACACCTCTTTGATCTTTGGGAGAAAAAAAATCCCATTCAGAACTTTGAAAAATACCTGGTTGAACAAGACGTACTCACCGAACAATCGATAGCCGGCATTCGAAATGAATACAAGGATTACATAGAAGCAGAATTAAAAATTGGTTATGAATCCGCACCACTCATACCCGACACAGCCGGCGAGATCAATGATGTTTATGCCAAACCAGGATTTGAAAAAAAAGAAATAACTACCATTGATAATTCGACACCTGGTAATACTTCAATACCCGGTGCTCGTGATGGGGTTCGTTTTGTAGAAGCGATCAAAGAAGCACTTTTTCAAAGTATGCAGCAAAATCCTAACCTCGTTTTAATGGGACAGGATATAGCCGAATACGGGGGCGCTTTCAAGATCACTGAAGGCTTTGTAGAAGTGTTTGGTAAATCAAGAGTACGTAATACACCCATTTGCGAAAGCGCAATCGTGGGCGCCTGCCTCGGCATGTCGTTGGAGGGATTTAAGACAATGATGGAAATGCAGTTTGCAGATTTTGTAACAGTGGGGTTTAATCAAATAATAAATAATCTTGCAAAGCTTCATTACCGCTGGGGGCAAAATGCCGATACAGTGATACGGATGCCAACGGGCGGTGGTGTGGGTGCAGGGCCATTTCATAGTCAAAGTAACGAGGCCTGGTTTGTACATACTCCCGGCCTTAAGGTGATTTATCCTTCCACGCCCATGGATGCGAAAGGATTATTGATCGCTGCGATCAGGGATCCTAATCCTGTTCTTTATTTTGAACACAAAGCGCTTTATCGGAGCATCGCCGGTGCTGTGCCGGAAGAGTATTACGAAATTGAAATTGGCAAAGCCAGGCTGGTGCAGGACGGCGATGATATTACCATTATCACCTACGGGGCCGGTGTGCATTGGGCCATAGACTATTCAAAAAATCATCCGGATATTTCCTTATACATTTTAGACCTCCGCACACTTTTACCACTGGATTATAAAGCGATAAAAAATGCAGTATTTGCAACAGGCAAGGTTTTGGTACTACACGAGGATACGCTTACCGGCGGCATTGGCGGTGAGATAGCCGCATGGATAGGAGAAAATTGTTTTGATCATTTAGACGCGCCCGTTATGCGCTGTGCCTCGCTCGACACGCCGGTTCCTTTCAATCTCGACCTGGAGAAAAACTTTATGGCCTACAGCAGGCTTGATACTTATGTGCAGAAACTGATGGAGTACTAAATGCTGGCCACAATGCGGTTCAATTCAATATTCATCAACAGTCATTGATAATATATCGTATATAGATTTCCTTTTTCTATCTGATCTCCTTTCAAAACAACGTCGTAAAATATAAACATCCCGGAGCAGCACAGTAGAGTGTGTTATTTAAACTATCTATGAAAAACATTTCATGTTGATCAGGTATATAGCCGAAAATGTGTTTCATTTTTTCAATAAATTTTATACTTTAAGCATCTAATTAAATCATCTGCGCAGGCCTTGACAATTTATCCTTCCTGTTTAATAGGCGCCTGTATAAAATACGTTTATGAAAAAAACTTCCGGGCGTAGAAATTTCTTAAAACATATTAGCGTAGGCGGAACCGCTGCTGCACTTTTCCCTACGGGTCTATTAGCAGTTTCTAATGAAAAAAGTACTGTGGAGAAAGAAAGCAATTCGAATGGAGTGAATGCATCCGAAAATGACAGAACTGTTCGTCCATACAATGAGGCATATACCGGCGAGTTCCTTAACCGTCTTGCGTTTCCGATTGGCGGCTTGGGTGCAGGCATGTTTTGTTTGGAAGGTACTGGCTCGATTTCTCACATGTCAGTTCATAATAAACCTGCAATTTTTAATGAGCCTGGAATGTTTGCCGCCATCTCTGTAAAGGGATTGAAAAATGGAGCCAAGTTATTGGAAGGCCCTGTCCCCGATTGGAAAAAATTTGGACAAAAAGATGCAGGTAATGGCTCAGGTGGTTCTACGACAGGTCTGCCCCATTTTCGCAATGCATCTTTTAAAACAAAGTTTCCATTTGCCAGCATCGATATAAGTGACGCTGATCTTCCTTTGAAAGTACAGTTAACAGGTTGGAGTCCTTTTATCCCCACTGATGATGATAATTCAAGCTTACCCGTTGGCGCAATAGAATACAAATTTGTTAATACCGGCAATAAAACATTGGAAGCAGTTTTCTCATTCAACTCCAAAAATTTTTTGAAAATTGAAGGAGGAAAAAATTCGATCCGCTCCATACAAAATGGATTCGTTTTGTCTGAGGCTGGCACGAAGGAAAAAAACTTTCCAACAGATTTTACAATTTTTACAAACGATAATGCTACGATCGTTGATCATTGCTGGTTTCGCGGTGGCTGGTGGGATCCGCTTACCATGGCATGGAACACAATAAAAAACGGTGAAGCCATAGCCGTTGCGCCTGTTGATGAAAATGCACCCGGCGCATCTTTATATGTTCCATTCAAACTATTGCCAGGTAAAGAAAAAGTGATCCGGTTAATGATGAGCTGGTACACACCTGACTCTGAATTGACCTTTGGAAAAATGGGCGACCGCAAAGAAGGTTGTGATCCTAACAGTGGTTGTTGTAATTCTCCGGCTGATATCGGGCTTGATAAATACGATAAAGATTTCAATGGGAAATTTTATAAGCCATGGTACAGCAGCAAATTCAAGCGTGTGGAAGAAGTGGCCGGTTTTTGGAAGGATAATTATGATGCATTAAAGAAAAAATCCACGCTTTTCAAAGATGCTTTTTATGCAAGCAGTTTGCCGCCCGAAGTGATTGAAGCCGTCGCCGCTAACCTCACTATTTTAAAATCACCCACTGTTATGCGGCAGTTTGATGGGCGCTTGTGGAGCTTTGAAGGTTGTGGTGATAATTGGGGCTGTTGCCATGGTTCCTGCACCCATGTTTGGAATTACGCCCAGGCTATCCCTCATTTATTTCCAGCGCTTGAAAGAAGCCTGCGGCATACGGAGTTTTGTGAAAGCCAGGATAAAGAAGGTCACCAGAACTTCAGGGCCGTATTGCCTATTCAGCCCGCCACGCATGATTTTCATGCCGCGGCCGATGGACAGCTTGGTGGTATCATGAAGGTGTACCGGGAGTGGCGGATCAGCGGCGATAATGAGTGGGTAAAAAAAATGTACCCAATGGTGAAAACAAGTATTGATTATTGTATCAAAACCTGGGACCCACATCATAAAGGCGTTATAGAAGAACCACATCATAATACTTATGATATAGAGTTTTGGGGCGCTGATGGAATGCACAGTAGTTTTTATTTAGGTGCACTACATGCATTTATCGCTATGGGAAAATTTTTAAATAAGGATGTTTCGCAGTATGACCAGCTTGCAATGCTTGGAAAGAAAAAAATGGAAACTGGTTTATATGATGGCGAATACTTTATCCAGGATCTGAACTATTCTGGATTGAATGCAAAAAATCCGACTGAAGTAAAATCCATGGTGGGAGAATACTCAAAAGAAGCAAAAGAGCTGCTGGAAAAAGAAGGACCTAAATATCAATACGGAAAAGGCTGTTTGTCAGATGGTATATTAGGCGCATGGATTGGGCGCATGTGTGGCTTGCAGGACAACATTGATCCGGCAAAAATAAAGAGCCATTTATTGGCGGTTCACAAATACAACTTCAAAAAAGATTTGAGTGAACATGCTAATCCGCAACGGCCATCTTATGCGCTTGGCAACGAGGGCGGATTACTTTTATGCTCCTGGCCGAAAGGCGGTAAACTATCGCTGCCATTTGTTTACAGCGATGAGGTGTGGACAGGTATCGAGCACCAGGTCGCTTCACACTTAATGTTGATCGGGCATGTAAAAGAAGGTCTTGAAATTCTCAGGGCGTCACGCAATCGTTATGATGGTAAAATAAGGAATCCATTTAATGAATATGAATGCGGGCATTGGTATGCAAGGGCTTTATCAAGCTACGGTTATTTGCAGGCACTAACCGGTGTTCGGTATGATGCTGTTGAAAAAACTTTGTATATAGATTCCAAAGTCGGCGACTTCACTAGCTTTCTTTCTGTAGAGTCAGGCTTTGGTACTGTAAGCCTGAAAGCAAACCAGCCATCATTAAAAGTTGCTTACGGAAATATCGATGTTGAAAAATGTATCGTGTCCGGCAAAACTGCTATTCTTAAATCCTAAATTTTTTTAACCATCAAACAAACTATATGAAGATCGATAAAATAATAGTAGATACAACCGGATGCTACGGTGCAAAAGCAACACTTGCAATTTTCATTCAGTAAAACGACAGTATGGAAATATCAAATAATACCGTGGTTTCACTAAGGTATATTATGAAAGATAATAAAGGTGAAATAGTAGAAGATAATACGAATGGCGAGTCCATTCAATACGTGCATGGCAGTGGCAATATATTGCCGGCATTGGAAAAATCACTCGATGGATTAGTGACCGGCCAAACAACGGTTGTTACTGTGTCAGATGAGAATTTACGTCGCAGTTTTTGCTTCAACGTCGTAATTGATAGCGTACGCATGGCCAATGCAATGGAAATAAAAACAGGCAAACCATTGCAGCGGGTTGCAAACAAAGAATGTGGCTCCGGATGCGATTGTTGATCCGTTTCAATTCAACCGGCAAAGATGATTGATGATCCAATCACAAGCCTTATAATGAGGCAGAAAACTATAGCCACAAATGCGCTTATTTGCAATGCTATGGAGTATAATTCGTGTGGATGCTTTTTGCTACCACAACGTTTAATGCTATAGAAACCGGTCTCCCTTATTGCGCTTTACTTCCGACACGTATTCTTTGATGGCTTGTTCCTTATCTTTTTTACAGATCAGCAAAACATCCTCCGTGTCCACAACAATAAAATCATCGAGACCCTGGATCAACACCAATTTTTTATTATCCGCATGGATCATATTTTTTGTAGCATCAATGATCATCACATTGCTACCCGCCGCTGCATTTTCGAGATAATCTTTTTCCAGGTTATCATAAGCGCTGGCCCAGGTACCAAGGTCGCTCCAGCCAAAGGAAGAAGGAATTATATATACATTATCGGCCTTTTCCATTACGCCGTAATCAATAGAAATATTTACACACTGGGGGTATATCCGGCTGATCGCTTCCTTTTCAAGATCAGTATTAAAGTTGTTCTTTTCTGCATCGAATACATCATGCATTTCGGGTAAAAACTTTTCGAAAGCAGCAATGATATTTTTTATCTGCCATACAAAAATGCCGGCATTCCATAAAAAATCTCCGCTCGAAATAAAGGTTTGTGCCAATTCCTTATCAGGCTTTTCAGTAAAGGTTTTTACTTTATAAATATTGTCACTTACTGAATGTGGCTCATGCTGAATATAGCCGTAACCTGTGTTGGGATGGGTTGGCTTAATACCCAGGGTAACAAGCGCTTTTATATTTTCTGTAAACTGCAACGCATCGAGACATTTTATCTTAAAGTTTTCAGGCTCCAGGATAATATGGTCTGCTGGTGCACAGATAAGGTTGGCTTCCGGATTGATTTGCTGCAATTTATACGAGATATACGCAATGCAGGGAGCCGTGTTTTTGCGGGAAGGTTCGCACAAAATGTTTTCAAGGGGAAGTTCAGGCAACTGCTCCGCTACAATGTCCTTATATTGCTCAGTGGTTACAACATAAATGTGCTCTTTGGGGATAAACAATGCAAACCGGTCGAACGTAGATTGAATGAGTGTTCTGCCAACATTTAAAATATCCAGGAACTGCTTTGGAAAATCTGTTCTGCTCATGGGCCAAAACCTGCTGCCAATACCACCTGCCATGATCGCTACGTAATTATTATTCATACTTTATTGTGTTTATCTGATCCTATTTTTTAATTAAATAATGCCTTCTTTTATAATATCGTGTATATGAACGATTCCCTGGTACAATCTATTGCCGGCTACCACCAATTGGCTGATATCTTTTGCCTTCATAATTTCCAGTGCATCCACGGCAAGTAGTTCGCCACTAATGATGATTGGATTTTTTGACATAATATCCTTTGCCTTCAACCCATTTATGTCGTTTTCCTTTTCCAGCATGCGGCGAAGGTCCCCATCTGTAATGATACCCTCCACTACGTTATTTTCTGAAACAACGGCGGTAACTCCTAAGCGTTTTTTAGTCATTTCCATGATCACCTCCCGTACACCTGCTTCGCCTGTTACAGCGGGCCGTTCATTCTGGTCAGCAAGGTTCCCGACGGTGAGGTATAATCTTTTGCCCAAAGCGCCGCCGGGATGAAATTTTGCAAAATCGTCCGAGCTAAAATCCTTCATTTCCATAAGACAAACCGCTAAAACATCCCCCATTACCATCTGGGCGGTAGTACTGCTGGTAGGCGCAAGGTTATTTGGGCAAGCCTCCTGGTCTATGGTAGTGTTCAGCACAATATCACTTTGGCTGGCAAGAAAGGAAGTAGTATTTCCTACCATTGCAATCAGCTTATTGCCAAAATTTTTTATAAGTAGGACCAACATTTTAATCTCGGGACTGTCACCGCTTTTGCTAATGACAATGATCACGTCATCCTTTTGAACCATCCCGAGATCGCCGTGGATAGCATCGGCAGCATGCATAAAAACGGCAGGTGTACCGGTGCTATTAAATGTGGCTACTACCTTTTGTGCGATAATGGCGCTTTTGCCAATGCCACTTACTACCAGCCTGCCCTCTGAACTGGCGATGGTATCTAAGGCCCGTTTAAAATCTGCACCTATATACTCTTTTAAACCGAGGATAGCGTCTGCTTCCAATTGGATAGTACGCAAAGCGGTATGTATAATGTCCTTATCTGTCATTTAAGGCAGCAAACCTACTTTAAATCGTTCACAACGCAAAGAGTATCGGAGGCCGAATATCGGCTTACCGAATTTTAGGGATATTGATTGCCCAAAGGCGAATTAATGTGGCTGTATTTGATTTGAATTTGCAATCCTATTAAAGTAACTTCGTTATCCTTTAAAATTAGTACGTATATTAATACTTGCTAATTTGAGGGGAAAAAATTATCCCATTCCTATAAATTGTTATAAATCCAACTGGGGAAAAAGAAAAGTTATGGCTACAGTAAAACCAAAATCAAAACCGGGTTCGAAAAATGAGCCCAGGTTAAAGAAAATTGCAAGTACCGCCGTCAAGGCAATCAGTACTAAGAAAAACCTGAACCTTACCGCCCAACTACAGGACTATTTTGGTTTTGACGGGTTTAAAGAACCGCAGGAAGCTATCATTAAAAATTTATTAGCGGGCAATGACACATTTGTAATTATGCCCACCGGTGGCGGCAAAAGTTTATGTTACCAGTTGCCGGCCATTATCAGTGAGGGATGTGCCATCATTGTTTCTCCATTGATCGCTTTAATGAAAAACCAGGTGGACCTGGTGAGAAGCTACAGCAGCAAGGATGATGTTGCTCACTTCCTAAACAGCACGCTCAACAAAGGACAGCAGAAGATTGTAAAGGATGACCTTACAACAGGCAAAACCAAAATGCTGTACGTAGCTCCTGAAACACTTACCAAGGAAGAAAATATTGAATTTTTTAAGGACCTCGATATTTCATTTTTTGCAGTAGATGAGGCGCATTGCATCTCCGAGTGGGGCCATGATTTCAGACCGGAATACAGGCGGCTGCGGGAAATGATGGAAATGATCTGCCCAACAGCGCCTATGATCGCTCTTACAGCTACAGCAACCCCCAAAGTACAAAGCGACATCTTAAGAAACCTTGGCCTGAGAAATCCGCAGGTATTCATTTCTTCATTTAACCGCCCCAATCTTTACTACGAGATATTACCCAAAATAAAAAAAGAACAAACCGTAACGAGTATTGTACGTTTTATTTCTCAAAACAAAGGCAAGAGCGGGATCATATATACGCTCAATCGGAAAACCACCGAAGAACTGGCAGATATGTTGATGGCAAACGGTATTAAGGCCGTTGCTTATCATGCAGGGCTCGATAGTAAGCTGAGGGCGGAGAGACAGGATCTTTTTTTGAATGAAGATGTTCAGGTGATCGTTGCAACTATCGCCTTTGGTATGGGCATAGATAAGCCGGACGTGCGTTTCGTTATTCATTTTAATATTCCAAAATCAATTGAAAATTATTACCAGGAAACCGGGCGTGCCGGAAGGGATGGTATGGAAGGCCGCTGTATCCTGTACTATTCTCATAAGGATGTTGCCAAGCTGGAGCACCTGATGAGGGATAAACCGTTAAGTGAAAGAGAGGTAGGCGCCCAGTTAATAAACGAAACGGTGGCCTATTCAGAAAGTGCAGTATGCCGCAGGAAGATCTTGTTAAACTATTTTGGTGAAGATTACGATACCGGTCAGTGTACAAAAATGTGCGATAATTGTAACAGTCCCAAAGAATTGATCGAAGCAAAAACGGAGGCACAACAAGCTTTGAAAATTATCAAAGGTCTTGACGAGCAATTTACAATGGATTACCTGATGCATATTCTTCGTGGCAAACCCAATCCACAGGTAAAAATGTTTCGTCACGATGAGCGGGATTTCTTTGGTATTGGTAAAGAAAATGATGAGCATTTCTGGAATTCATTAATGCGCCAGATGATATTGGAAGGATTTATCAAAAAAGATATCGAAGAATATGGTGTTCTAAAATTTTGCCCCAAAGGCGAGGCATTTTTAAAGAAGCCCACCTCATTTAAAATAGTATTGAATAATTTATTTGAAGGCGCGGACGCAGATGATGAAGAAGGAAGCAATGGCGCTATAGCAGGCAGTGCGATGGATGAAAAGTTGGTAGAAATGCTGAAGGAACTTCGCAAAAAAGTTGCAAAAGAAAAGAACCTTCCTCCGTTTGTGATCTTCCTTGAAGGCAGCCTGGAAGATATGGCTACTTTATATCCTACCACTATTGAGGAGCTGGAAAAATGCCAGGGCGTTAGTAAAGGCAAGGCCATTCGTTATGGAAGAAAATTTGTGGACCTGGTTGCAAAATACGTGGAAGAAAACGAGATAGAAAAGCCGGATGATTTTGTGATGAAGGGAGTGGTGAACCGCAACAATAATAAGATCTTCATCATTCAAAATGTAGATAAAAAAATCCCGCTGGATACTATTGCCAAAACCAAGGATCTTAAAATAGATGAGTTGCTAGAAGAAATGGAAACCATTGTAGCAAGTGGAACCAAGCTAAACCTTGACTATGCTATCAATGAACTGGTAGATGAGTACGAGCAGGAAGAGATCATTGACTATTTTAAAGCCTGTGAAACGAGCAGTTTGCAGATAGCCCAGGAAGAACTTGCTGACAGCGGATTTAATTGGGAGCAGTTAAAAATAATGCGGATCAAGTTTTTGTCGGTGTATGGGAATTAGGGGTATGATGCGCTGACGTTTTAAGCATTGATTAATTCTACTTTGACATATTTAAAAAAATGTAGCTCACGGTTACGATAGTTTAATTATGGAACGAAAAAGATGCCATGAAAAAATACAGTACAAGTGAGTGACACAACGATGCCGCCATAAAA
>JBDSAP010000418.1:0-3348 GCA_039922055.1 Ferruginibacter sp. | reverse complement strand
CCGATAATTATTCCACTTACAAAACATTCAATATTTGTTCCTTTGCTTTTTCCAGCTCATCCTTCATGGTCACCACGCATTTTTGTATTTCAGCATCATAAGCTTTGCTGCCGGTGGTATTGATCTCTCTTCCTATTTCCTGGATCATAAAGGATAATTTTTTTCCTTTCGAATCATCCTTGCTGGCGAGCAGTTCCCTGAAATATTCGCAATGTTGCTTCAGACGAACCTGTTCTTCATGGATATCGATTTTTTCAATGTAGTAGATCAGCTCCTGCTCCAACCGGTTGCCATCATAGTTCTCTTTACCGACATGCAGCTCCAGCAACTGAACAATTTCTTCCCGTATCCGCTTCATCCTGTTGGGCTCCAGTTGCACAATCGTTTCCTCCTGTGCATTAATGTTGTTGATGCGTTTGATAAGATCTTTTTCAAGGCTGGCGCCTTCCTCTTCACGGTGCTTGTTCAGCTCTGATAAGGCCAACAGCAATACCTTTTTAAATTCTTCAAAATCTTTGTCGTTTAAGATATCGTTGGCGGGAGTAACCACTTCTGGTAGACGCAGCAGGGCGCTTAAAACCGAGTTGGTATCAATGTTCAATTCGCCTGCCAGTGTTTCGATCTGCTGGTAGTATGCTTTTATAAGATCAGTGTTGATGTTAACAGGTTTAGATGTGCCATTTTGTTTGATAGTGATCACACAATCGATGGTACCACGTACCAGTTGCTCCTGCAAAATATTCCTGATATCGAATTCATAAGGCCTTAACAACGGAGGCAGGCGTAGTTGCATTTCAAACTGTTTTCCATTAAGCGACTTTACTTCTACCAGGAACGTTTTTTCATTTACAGTTTGTTCGGCTCTTCCAAAGCCCGTCATTGATTTAAGCATACTGTGTTGTGTTTTTTATATGATACAGAAATTTTGCCTACAAGTTAAATGAAAAATGTGCTAAAGCTTTGATTAAAGTAAATCATTTCTGTTGGGGAAAATAGAATGGTACATTTCTGTCTTTGACAAGGTACGTATTTCGCCAGGGGCAAGTCCATCGATGGTGCAATTTTCTATGCGATATCTTATTAAGCGAAGCGTAGGAAAACCGACTGCTGCTGTCATCTTTCTTACCTGCCGGTTCTTCCCTTCGGTGATCTCCAATTTGATCCATGGTGCGGGTATGTTTTTACGAAAACGTATTGGCGGATCTCTTGGGGGCACTAAAGGAGGTGTTTCAAAAATAGAAGCCTTGCATTGCTTTGTTCTGTAAATGCGGCCGTCAATATTTATATCAACACCAGACTGTAACAGGCTGATAGCCTCATTCGTAACAGGTCCATCTACCTGTACCCAGTATTCTCTTTCGTGTGCAAAGAGAGGATCCAGTAATTCGTGATTGATCTTTTTATCATTGGTAAGTATCATCAATCCTTCACTGTCAAAATCTAACCTGCCTACAGGATAAACGTCTTTCGGTACATCAAAAAAATTCTTTAATGTTTGCTTTCCATCAGCAGATGTAAACTGTGATAGTACATTGAAAGGCTTGTAAATAATACCGTAATATTCCAAGAAAAAAGTTGATTGAATGAAGAGGATCTGGTCACAAATTTAAGAAGGGTTTCGGCATGTGAGGTTCCTAAAATTAATTAAGCCCGGCATTTTATAGCCGGGCTTAATTATTATAATGGGTTAGTAAGTACCTGGAAATAAATTTCCATACACAATATTAAAAAGAATTTCTGCGATACAGAAAAATATTTTTAAATATTTTATTCACATTTTAAATATTGCTGTGGAAAATGCGATGACTTTGGAACGGCATGAGCAAGCATTTCGTGCCACAAAGATCATCATCATAAAAAAATATTTTACAATAATAAAGTAGCAGTGCGCTGTAAGTATTGATTTTACTGATATTACAGAAGATCTGTTTTTTTGATCACCAGTTTAGTGACAGAGAGATAAGTGTGACTGGAAATAAATTTTTGATGATTGGCTCGTAATTTTTTTATCTGCTTGCGCTAAAATATTTTTTAAAATATTTTGTTGCAACCCTGTTTGGTTTTGCTTTTTCGTAAAATTCTTTGTGTCATCATTAAAAGCAAAGCATCCTACCTTTGAAAAAAAATATTGTTATGCAATTTCCTGCTCCTGTTTCTATCACCTGGATCGCCGGGCTTATCAGTGCTGAAATAGTTGGAGACAATGATGGTGAGGCGACCGGCATTAATGAAATACATAAGGTTGAAAAAGGAGACCTGGTTTTTGTTGATCATCCCAAGTACTACGATAAGAGTATCAACAGTGAAGCAACTTTCATTATCATTAATAAGAAAACAGAATTTCCAGCCGGCAAAACACTGCTTATAACAGACAACCCCTTTGATGCTTACTGTAAAATCATTCATCACTTTCGTCCGTTTTTACCGCAGGAAAAAAATATCAGTGACTCTGCGATCATTGGTGAAGGCAGCTATATTTATCCCAACAGTTTTATTGGACATCATGTAAAGATCGGCAGGGATTGTATCATTCACCCTAATGTGACGGTGATGGAAAATTGTGTGATTGGAGACAATGTGATCATAAAATCGGGGACGGTAATTGGTGGCGATGCATATTATTACAACACCAAAAAAGACCGGGATGTATGGTATCGAAAAATGCCAAGCGGTGGTCGTGTAGTAATTGAAGATTTTGTGGAGATTGGCGCTGGCTGCACTATCGACCGGGGAGTAACTCATGATACTGTTATTGGAAGAGGTACCAAGTTTGATAACACTGTCCATATTGGGCACGATACAGTGATTGGAAAAAACTGTTTGGTAGGTGCACATGTGGTGGTTGCAGGCTATGTAAATATATTGGATGGCGTAACGTTATGGGGGCAAACGGTTGTAAACAAAACCCTTACTATCGGCGAGAATGCAGTGCTGTTAGGACGCACTGGTGTAAGCGGCGATTTGCCTGGTAATAAAACTTACTGGGGTGCACCTGCACAGGAAGCCGGCATTGTAAAAAGAGAGTTGGTATGGATAAAAAGAATACCAGTTATGTGGGAGAAATTGATGGGGAGTAAAGAATCCCAATGATTTTGAATGGCTGTGCAATACCTAACTACGCTATTTATCCGAGGCCGTAAAAAAAGTCTGACGCATCCAGGGTTATCTTTTGACATTCTGTTCATAAGAAAAAATCTTGACGGGATACCAACAATACGTCATGCACTCGAACAATCAATAAAAGAAACATCCTAATACTTGTAGTTACTGCAATGAGCTCTCACCAGTAACCGGGTTAGACGCCTCTTTCGGTTCGGTCCGCCGAGGCGGCTGAGGAGGCGAAACTAA
>JBDSAP010000417.1:0-2923 GCA_039922055.1 Ferruginibacter sp. | reverse complement strand
GTGCTATTTTTAAATTAAAGTTGCTATGATTTTCGATTTACTGAACTTGCATAAATTGATTGATACACGATAAGCGAAAAATGATTTTTATGAAACTAACTATAACGTTATGAAAAGCGCAACAACGGTCTCCCGGATACTGCTTGGATTTATTTACCTGGTCTTTGGCCTGGATTATTATTTCCATTTTATTCCCTATCAGCCAAATCATACGGGAAGGGTAGCGGCCTTCAAGACAGCCCTCATGGATGTTGGATATTTTTACCCGATGATAAAATCGATACAGATCGTAGGCGGCATATCATTATTGGTAAACCGCTACGCACCATTTTTCGCTGTTGTGCTGTTCCCCATCAGTTTAAATGTTTTATTGTATCACACCATCTTAGTTCCCTCTGGTTGGTTAATGGGCGTTTTCCTGATTGTGCCGAACCTGTTTTTGGGATATGCGTACCGGAAGTATTATAGTGGAATGTTTGTGAGGAAACCTGTGTTGTAGTTTGAATACAAATAATTGTTTGGTAGAATCATTAACAGATGTGGCAATATTCTTAGTGTTTGCAGATGTTATTTATACGCTCCAAAAAATCAAATACATGTCACCTATGTTACCTGCAGTCATCATTAAGCAAATTATTTTTTATTCTCTATACCCCGGGCCTTTAATAAATCTACCCGGTTTTTCATTGGTATGGCTTCCGTTTTTTAAAACCTGTACACCATTTACAAATACATCTGCTACGCCCGTTGCATATTGATGTGGCTTATCAAAACTGGCATGGTCTGTAACCGTGTTGGCATCAAATATCACAACATCAGCAAAATATCCTCTTTTCAATTCGCCTCGCTTTTGTAATTTCAAATTAGTCGCAGGCAGCTTTGACAATTTATAAATGCACTGTTGCAAAGGCAATATTTTTTCATCTCTTGAATAGTGACCAATCACCCTTATGAAATTTCCATAGGCTCTTGGATGTGGATTTGATAAAAGAAAACCTCCTTCAGGGGCATAACTCCCTTCGTCCGAACCAAAGCTTACCCAAGGCAAAGAGAACTGTTTTTTCACGTTTTCTTCATTCATTAAAAAAAATGCAACTCCAACTCTTGTACTGTCTTGTACAATCAGGTCCATGGCTGTTTCTTCCGGCGATGTCCCCCTGATAGCGGCAACTTCTGCCAACGTTTTTCCGGTATATTTTTGTAATGTATCCTGCTTAAAGGCCAGCAGCAATACTTTATCCGGCGAACCACTTGCATAATATAAATTCTCCCACTCATGTGCATCGGTGTTCATGGCAATTTTCATTTGAGCTCTTATGGCAGTATCCTGCAAGCGAAGCCAGAGCTTATCAAAACCGCCATCCTGCAAAGTAGGTGGAAAGCAAGCCGTTAACCCTGTTGCCCCTGCCAGGTAAGTGTACATATCAGCTGTGATATGTACACCAGTAGCTCTTGCATCCTCAACTTGCTTTATTACAGCCTCCATCTTATTCCAATTGTTTTTACCTGCTGCCTTTAAATGATATATTTCAGCAGGAATATTTGCTTCTTTTGCAATCGTTATCAATTCATCCACTGCTTCATTTAGTTTATTTCCTTCGCTTCGCATGTGCGATATGTACATGCCACCATATTTGGATGCCTCTTTACAAATAGTAATCAGTTCATCGGTGTTGGCAAAATTACCGGGTGGGTAAATTAGTGACGAGCCGATGCCCATTGCGCCTTCCTGCATGGCTTGCTTTACCAACATTTGCATAGTGTTCAGTTCAGCAGATGTTGCCGCCCTATTGTCTTTACCCACAACATATTCACGAACAGTTCCGGCACCAATAAAAGAAGCAATATTGCAGGAAACCCCTTTTTTTTCTAAAAAAGATAAATATTCTCCCAGTGTATTCCAGGCAACTTTACCTGTCTGAGCATTTTGCATTTCCGCTTTCATATTGGCATTAAGTGGGCCCATACTGGTGCCTTCACCCATTACTTCCAACGTTACACCTTGCCTGATATCACTCTGAGAATTGCCATCTGCTATCAGCGATTCATTTGCCCAACTCAGCATATTAATAAACCCAGGTGCAACGGCTTTCCCTTTTACATCAATTTCATTTTTGGCAGTTGCACTTTTTAGATCCCCAATAAAAGCAATGGTGTCGGCATTAATGGCTATGTCTGCTTTATATGGGTCCCCACCATTTCCATCATAAATAGTTCCATTGCGGATAATAGTATCAAATCTATTTTTTGAATTGGTATTGCAGGCTGTAAAGGCAGCAATGATTAGTATTAGTAATGTTATTTTTTTCATTTTTTCGAGGTGAAATATTTTTTTTGTTACCGGTCAGTGGAACACTGACCACGGCGGCAGACAATGCAATACCTTTTGTCTTGATGTTATAGCTCTTTTTTTATTATGCCGCTTTAGTACGCCCGGCGCAGGAAACCTAAACACCTACCTACGCCTCATTCCTGCGCCTATCGCTAATCATTCCTACACTCCTGCGCCAGACAGGTAAATGCGGGAATCGGAAGATAGTGTAATAAATTGTTTATGCAACTCAATTTAGAGATTGGATGGAATGAAGCTCTATGAATATATCTTGTAAAGGAAAAATATCTATACTGCACGCGGGGCAAAATCGTGAATTGAATTTTTTTATGAGCCAGGCAGAAGTACTATTATTTAGCTTCAGTGGCAGCCTGTCCCGATTTTTATCGGGATCGCACTCTTGTACATTTTATCTTTATGGAGCGAATTATAAAGTCACTAATTTATCCCTTGAGAAGTATAACTACAATTATACCTGGTGCTATTTTTAAATTAAAGTTGCTATGATTTTCGATTTACTGAACTTGCATAAATTGATTGATACACGATAAGCGAAAAATGATTTTTATGAAACTAACTATAACGTTATGA
>JBDSAP010000416.1:0-7638 GCA_039922055.1 Ferruginibacter sp. | reverse complement strand
TGAAATATGCCTTTGAAGAACTGGATATGGAAAGAGTGGAATTTAAAACAGATGTATTGAACCAGGCTGCACGAAAGGGATTGCTGGGAATAGGTGCAACAGAAGAGGGTGTTTTGCGAAGCCATACGCTAATGCAATTCGGTAGAAGGCGGGATACCATCTATTACAGCATTTTAAAAAACGAATGGCCAAACATTAAAGAAAGCATTTTTAATAATTACTAATAGTATGACATTTTTTTACTTCAACCTAACTGTATGAAACATCCATACGCAACCATCGACCTCGCTGGAATTGGCGTAGGTCCTTCTAACCTCAGCACTGCAGCTCTCCTGCATCCTGTAAAGGATATTGCCAGCATTTTTTTTGATGGCAAAAAGGAATTTCAGTGGTTCCCTGGTATGTTGTTTCCTGAAGCTACGATACAGGTATCATGGCTGAAAGATTTGGTTACACTGGTTGATCCTACCAGCAAGTTTTCATTTCTTGCGTTCCTTGCTTATAAAAAACGTATGTACCGTTTTTCAATGGCAAGATACCCCAAAGTAAAAAGAAGGGAGTTTAATCAATACTTTCAATGGGTGAGCCAGTCACTGCCAAATTTATCTTTTGATACAATGGTGGAGGAAGTTAAATTTAAGAATAACCTTTTTTCAGTAAAACATTCGAAAGGAGAAACAAGGGCAAAAAATATTGTAATTGCAGCAGGTCAAACTGCTAACATACCCTCGTTTGTACGACCATATATTTGTTCCTCAATATTTCACGCAACACAATTTATCAAAGAAAGTATTTCCGCAGGAGACAAGCGGGTGATTGTAGTGGGCGGTGGACAAAGCGGAGCAGAGATTGTGAACCAGTTGCTCATAAACAGGTCGGAATTGCCTGCCAGTATTTGTTGGTTATCCCGGCGATCAAATTTTCTTCCTATCGATGATTCACCCTTTACCAATGAATTTTTCACACCTTCATACAGCGATTATTTTTACCAGTTGCCCGACAATGAAAAACGTAAATTGATCGGTGAGCAAAGTCTTGCGAGTGATGGTATCAGCCTCGAATTATTGGAAGACATTTATAGGAATTTATACGAAGTGGAGATGATTGAGGGCAAGGGGAAAATTGCTAAGCTTAATTTTAATCATGCCCTTGTTGATTTTAAAAAAGAAGGAAGTGGATGGGCGCTTTATTGTAAGAACACTACTACTGAAGTTATCAATAAACACAATGCCGATATCGTAATATTTGCAACAGGATTTGAATATAAGCCACCACCATTTCTTGAATCGCTTGAAGGCAGACTTAAAACAAAAGAGAAGGGATTTGAGATCAACGAAGATTTTTGCATTCAATGGGACGGCCCTGCCGAAAATAAAATATTTATTCAAAATGGCGCCCGTCATGTACGTGGGGTTGCTGACCCCAACCTAAGTCTCGTTGCATGGCGAAGTGCCAAGATCATCAATAGCCTTGCAGGCAGAAAAGTGTATGATATAGAAAATGAAAGCTCCGTATTTAACTGGAACGAGTTTATGCGAAGCGAAGAAAATAACGTTGAGGAAATAAACGATGACATAAATGAGTACATGCTAAAGCCATAACAATTAAACAAGTCATTTTAGGTGGATACGATACGTGAAATAATATTAAGCGGTACTGCTTATGAGCGTGGCTGGCAACACGGCGAGGCATTGCGTACAGAGATCAATGACTTTCTAAATGACTCTTGTGCACGCATAAACCTCATCAGGGAATTGCCGCTTGAAGCCGGCTTGATGAGCAGCCTCATCGGGCAACATGCAACTGTTATAGAACAGGAGCTTCCCGAAATTGCAGAAGAATTAAAAGGCCTTGCAGCAGGTGCAGACATATCTTATGAACACGCGGTGTTGTTACAGGTAAGAGTGGAACTGATGGCTTACAATGAACGGGACATACTGGAAGGTGACTGTTCGACATTAGCTTTTAAACGAGACGATCACACAATAATAACAGGCCAAACGATTGATCTTCCTGGGAACATGGCAAGCCTTGGTTGCATATTCAGGATACTTCCGGAAAATGAGGACGATCCTGAAATATTAATGTATGGTTTTGCTGGCTTGCTGGGGTATATGGGAATGAATAGTACGGGACTTTCGGTCAACATCAACATGGTAGTGTCTGATGATTGGCATCCCGGCGTTTCACCATACCTGCTGGTACGACACATGCTTACCCTTCGTTCTACAGATGAATGCCTGGATGCATTGGAAAAAATTAAGCGAAGCAGTTCAAGAAGTTTTTTACTGTCAGATAAAAATGGTTTGGTGAACGCAGAATGCACCGGCAATGAAGTAAGGACAAATGCAGGTGACCTGTTATTTCACACCAATCATTATCTCGATGAAGAATTGAAGAAAAAAGACAGGATACATTTTCTCTTTAAAAATTCTTCTATAAAACGATTGGCGCTTTTGCAAAAGCTATTACCAGCTAACACGGAAGACATTACTCCTGCAATGCTGTTTGATATTTTTTCTGATCACTCATTGTACCCGGTAGGTATTTGCGCCCACAGCGAAGGCAATATCAGGAGATCCGAAACAGTCGGCGCCGTAGTAATGGAACCCGCTAAATTCGTTTTGCATGCCCGCAAAGGAAATACATGCGTTGCCATTACTCATACATTTAAACTAACCAATCAACACATAGTCACACGTAGACATTACAGTAGAGTAACTAAATAAATTATGACAAGATTTCAGCACCTGCAGGAAGGAAAGGATAGATATCTTTTAGTTCCGGTTATGCCAACACCTAATGGAGGTCTTCACCTCGGGCACCTGACGGGGCCTTATCTTAAAATGGATATTCTTGCCCGGGCGCAAAGGAGGAATGGCAGCCATGTTTCAATAATATTTGGTTCAGACGGATATGAATCTTATACCAATTTAAAAGCCTGGCAAACAGGTAGAGATGTAAAGGAATTGTGCCAGCAATTTCATGCACAGATGAAAAAAGACCTCGATGCATTGAGGATCGAGTACGATGATTTTATTAATCCGCTGGATGCCGAACATAACACAGCTTTTAATGCATTCTTAACTGCCTGTGTGAAAGCGCTTGTGAATAGCGGCGTAGCAGAAATAAAAAATGAAAAATATTTGTATTCACCTGATGAAGATTGTTTTCTCACCGGGTGTTGGATACAAGGCGACTGTCCTCAATGCGGTACCGGTACGGGAAGTTATCAGTGCGAAGATTGTGGTACGCAATACAGGCCAATGGATCTGCTTGCTCCCAAATTTAAGAGAGGTGATTACCCACTCCAAGAGGTTGACGACAAAGACCTGTACCTTATCATCAACAAAAAAGATGAATTACTAAAACACCTGGCTGGCATGAACATGGGCCAGGAGTTTATGGATATTGCAAAAACTTATCTTGAAAGGCAGGGCAACAATGTACGGCTTACCAACCCCGGTAAGTGGGGTACTTCTTTTGAAATACAGGATAGTAGCCTGCCGCATGTACTGTTTACTTATACGGCTTTGTACTTTTATTCACTGTACTGCGGCGAATTGTATAAGAAGAAATTTATGGCGCCGCTTAATCCTTTTCATAAAAATTCAAAAGTTATTACTGTCGCAAGTTTTGGTATTGATTGTACTATTCCTTACCTGGTAGCAGGGGTTGCCTGTGCGCTTGAGGGCAATACGTGCAAGCCGATTGATTATTTATTACCGAATCACTTTTTTGAGTTGGAGCATTCCAAGTTTTCAACGAGCAGGGGTCATGCAATATGGGGAAATGATATAGCCAATAAAACACCGGTAGCAGCAGATGCAACCCGTTATTTTCTTGCATGGAAGAACCCTGAAAACGAAATGTGTAATTTTGATGTTTCACAGTTCATGGATTTTGTAAACACCAAATTGGCCGGAAAATTTCAGCCCATGTTGACGGACACCTGGGAGATGATCAATGATCAGCCCATACATTTTGTAAAGGATGAGCTTGCAGAAACACTGGAACAATTACTAATAAATCAACATACTTATTTAACACCACCTACCTTTCAATTAAGCAAGAGCACAAGTGTTTTAAAGGAATGGGTGAATCTAAACAGTAAGTTTGCAGTTGATCCAAATGGCGCTTATTGGTGGCTAAAAGGATTTGCGTTATTGGCTTATCCCGTCATGCCGGATTGTTCCATATCGATCTGGAACATGCTGGGCCATTCAGGTGCGCCGCTTGAAAAAGATTACTTTCAGCAAACGTTAGTGGCCACCGGTCAAAAGTTACCGGTATATTTTACCCCCATCAGCTTTTATGATATAAAGCCGGCGTTGCCAGCCACTTTATTATCTAAACAATTAGAAACAGAAAAATAAAACGAATGAATAATCTTCCCAGCCTCACGTTTTTACCTGCCGAAAAATATGGCGATTCAATGGTAGTGGATGAGATCGATCTTGCTGTGCAGGAAGGTGATTCTGTTGCCCCTTTCAAAGGATCAAAATTTGTTGTATATCCCGGTGAAACATCACCGCTGGATCTTCATGATGTAAGGGAATGTTGGTTTGTTGCCGCCGGCACCGGTATAGTTAATTATTGTGATGAAACGAAAACAGCGGTGAAACAAGGCGATGTACTTTTTTTTGATTCCAGGAAAAGTCACGCAGTGTATAACAATGGTACAGAAAACCTCCTGGTATTTTCAGTATGGTGGAGCAAGTAAATCGTCCCCACATGAAAGATGATCTAGATCTTGCTATTATAGGTGCAGGCATCATTGGTGTTTGTGCCGCATGGTACGCAAGAAAAAAATATCCTGCCTGGCGCATTGCATTGTTCGACCAGGCACAGCCCGGAAGTGGCGCCACCTTTTACTCCGCAGCCCTTGATCTTCCTTATGGCCATACACCATTCAGATACGAATTGTCTTCCCAAAGCCGCTTGCTTTTTGATCAACTGCGAAAGGATATTCCTGCGCTCCCTTTAAAAGATCTGAAATTTTACGGATTCACACAGGAGCACAACGCAGACAAGATCCTACAACAATTAACCGCACCGGGTATCAAAGCTTCTGCTGAAATGCTTCCCCTACTTCACCATGATTATCCTTTTTTAAAAATACCACCTAACAGTACAGTGCTTTCAGGCGGAGTAGCAATGCAAGCGCTCAATAATGAGGTCACTCCGTTAATAGCCCGTCATTTTTCATTAACACCAGCTTCTTTTATTTTTAAGGAAAGCAAGGTTTTAGAAGTAAATACCGATGGCGATAATTTCCATCTTCGTTCAGCAAATGCCGCCTTTCAATCTAAACGAATTATACAAGCTACAGGTCCATGGATTACAGAAAGCATGGGCAATGGATTTGCTATTTCCAAAAAGCCACGGATAAAAAAAATAGTAGCCTTTCATATTTATCAGCAACCGGAAAAAAGCGATCCTGTTTTTTACTTTTTTGATGATGATGCATTCTTAATGCCAAGGTATGAGGCCGGCTATTGGTTGTTCAGTTTCAGGTGCGACCATTGGGATGTGTTGCCGAATATTGCCAGCTTATCGATCGATCCATCCGATACAGAAAAGGCACTATCACTGCTTGATAAATATGCTCCTTCTTTAGTTCCATTATGTACCGGCGGCAGAGTTTTTTGCGATGCATATACAGAAAATGCCGATCCAATAATTGAAACTGCTGGCAATCACTCCAATTATGTTATAGCCGGAGCCGGAGCCGGTTCAGGTTTTAGGTTAGCCCCTGCTATTGCTTCGAAGGCAGTAGATCTTTTTAAATAGGCGCCAGTACAGGTATATTTATTTTCTTTTCTACAACGTTCGGCATAGTTTTATACTTCTAAATTTATGGCGAGGAAGAAAAAATTAACATTGATCTTGGTGCTTGGCATGATCACAGCAATCGGCCCTTTCTCGATTGATATGTATCTCCCTGCATTCACCGATATTGCTGCTGACTTGCATACTTCCGTTGGACATGTATCACTTTCGCTTTCAAGTTTTTTTATTGGAATATCGATTGGTCAATTTCTGTATGGCCCATTGCTTGACCGCTATGGAAGAAAGCGGCCCCTGTACGCAGGACTCTCCTTATACCTTGTAGCCTCCGCTTTATGCGTGATGGCTCATTCCGCAAACAGCCTCATTGCACTTCGCTTTTTGCAGGCGCTGGGCGGGTGTGCCGGCATGGTGGCTTCACGGGCCATGGTAAGAGATCTCTTTGATGTGGAAGACAATGCAAAAATATTTTCCATGCTCATGTTGGTGGTGGGCGTGTCACCCATTGTTGCGCCTACGCTTGGCGGCTATGTTACGGCAGCGTTCGGCTGGCATTTTGTATTTGTGATTTTAACGGTGATGGCAATCGTTATACTAATCGCAGTATATTTTGGACTACCTGAAAGCAGGAAGCCAGACCCAAATTATTCCCTGAAGCCCGCAGCCATCATTTCCAGCTTTTGGAGTGTGCTGGTAGAACCTCAATTTTATACTTATGCATTTACCGGGGCCATCGCTGCCGCAGGATTGTATGCATATATTTCCGGCTCACCTTCGGTGTTCATGGAAATTTATGGGGTGTCCGAAAAGCAGTATGGGTGGATCTTTGCCCTGGTCGCAGGAGGCCTGATCGTATCGAGCCAGCTTAATAGTTTATTGTTGAGAAAATTTAAAAGTCAGCAGATCATACCGGTTGCTTTGTTTTGCCAGAGCCTTACCGGCATCACTCTTTTTGTTGGATCATGGTATGGGTGGATCGGCCTGGCAGGTACCATCTTTCTCATACTTATTTTTTTAAGTTGCCAGGGTTTTACCTTTCCCAATTCGTCTGCGCTATCCATGGCGCCTTTCTCAAAAACTGCGGGAAGCGCATCGGCTTTAATGGGCGCCATACAAATGGGTATGGGTGCATTTACCGCAGCGCTGGTAAGCTTTTTAACCAATGGCACTCCCCTTCCAATGACTGGTGTAATGGCCGGTTGCTCCATACTAAGCTTTAGTATTTTAATGATTGGCAGCAGGATCATTCGCTACAAAGCTACCCTTGCCGCAGTAGAAGAAGAAACCGTTGAAATGATATGTAACTCCTAATTCCTGGTATGCTTTTCGGTCCCTAACTATATCGGTAGACGCGTAAGAATTCATCATGGATTTTGAAAAAAGTTTTTGGTCCGGGCATTATTTTTCATGGCAACATCGTTGCATCGCCCTCTTGTGCTTTCAATCTTTGTGCAGCAGTTTCCACCAACTTTGTTGAATTTTATGTCTCCTTTATTTTGTTCTCAATTTCCATTAGGATAGGTTTTTACTGCCAGCCTACCATCATCAGGAGTGATGTTTAAATTTATATCGAATCTCCTTAAAACGATAGTAGAAAACTGCTTATTTATTTGTTCCATCGAAATGCTTTCAAATATTCAATCATTATTATTCCCAGGCGAGTCTCTGCCCGAAAATCCTTCGAATACAAAAGTCTTTTCAAAGCAGGACTCGCCGTTACTTGATTGATGTTGTGAATAATATTTTTTGCATTGGGCTGTATTCAAATATCAAATCATCATTCACGTTCAATGCTCTTTTCTTTTTTTTCTTGACAAAAAAAAGAAACAAAAAAAGTCAAGGTAAAAA
>JBDSAP010000415.1:0-3450 GCA_039922055.1 Ferruginibacter sp. | reverse complement strand
CACCTTTTTCAAAAAATCACTTGTATTTATTAATTGTGTAATTGTTTTATTCGCCTGTAAAAAAGAAGATTCAAAAGCGCCAGATACCAAGGGAAATGTTGGTTTCGATAATAGAGACGTGACATCATTACCTATAAAAATTTACGTAGATGGCATTCTATTCTCTACTATAGGCAACCCAATGCCAGTTTCTCAGTATTGTGGAAACCTCACTGCGCAAGTTGTGCTTCCCTTCGATGCAGGAAACCATTCTTTTGCACTTGTTGATGCTTATGGATATTACGCAGATGGCAATTTCAGCGTAGCTATTAATGGATGCACCCATATCCCAATTTACTATTCAAATTTCGATAAAGTGAATTATGGAACTGATAATGGCTCTCTCACAATTGTTTCTTCTATTCTTAATGCTAATCAGATTAGTGTTTCAATAGATAATAGTTTCATTGCCAATATTTCACACGCCGCAGGATATTTCATTTGTGGCTATAACGAAGACCAGTATGTAGTCAGCCAGCGATTGACACCTGGCACACACACTTACAAAGCGGTAGAGAATGGTACTGGTAAAAGCTGGTCAGGTAGTAAGGTAATTCAGGCTAATACATGTACGTCTATAAGCTTAAGACCATGATCGTTACCAGTACAGAAATTTCTGAATTAGAAAACTTGTTCATTCTTCTAATATTAAAATGATAGCAACCTTAGGTCCCGGGGACCACTAACATAATACTCCTTCACTGATAAAAAAGTCTAATCATGAGATCTATCTATCTTTTGCTAACACTGTTTGTGGCAAGCAACTGCTCGTTTTGCCAAAGTAAAACTGCCATTTATTGTGAAACCTCTTGTCCGAGGTTAACAATCATAAAAACAAAAAAGACTGATTTTGGTGTAGCCGGATCATCTGTATTTCAAATAACCAATAATCTTTCAGGAGCAGTCAAAGTAGGTTTATACATAAAGCGAACAGATGGTAGAGTACAAAGCGAAGGATATTCAGATCCAATCGATCGAGGGCAATCGACAACGTTTCATTATAACATTGATGATTTATCTGAATATTGTGTGTACTATATCAACTATCCCTCAGATGAAAAATTCCCATCGTCAACGGAGGTAAAAAAGCGAATGAATAATGGTTATTAATTTATGGGATGATTCCCATTCATTTCTGAAACTTTGCTACGACTTCTCCAGCTTGGTTCGTGTCCCATCATAGCCGTCAACTTCTTCCTAGCCACGTCTGCTCAAAGCTTTGTGCGTTAGCTGCGAGTGGAGCTTGGTAGAATAGTACTGTTAAAACGGGAACTAAACATTCCGAACCACCAGGCGCAGGGCTCCGTCCTGTGTTCCATCATTACTACTCCGTAAATTACGTAAGCTGAAAAGAAAAAATATTAATATCATTGTTGATTAATCTTTTGCTTTAATAACTTCTTCTCAACAGCAGATTGTGTAAGCCAATAGCTTCTTTAAAATACTCCTCTGCTTCATTATGATTTTTTCCTTCGCAGCAACATCTCCTTCCTAGCCTTGTGTTTTAGCCAGGGACCTTTGCGTACTACGGAGCGATATCTGTAGATATTTTATTTAACAGGTGTACAAGGCATTTATCCTGTTACCAACTTTATGGAGAATGGAAGAAGTGGATTTCAATAAAAGCAAAGAGTAATCCTGATACACTCGATGTCCTCGGCCCTACTTAAGCTCGTTGAGAGAGGCTGCTGGGAAGAACAGTCGGTTCGTTCATTCGTATCCGGATTCTATATGCTGGATTTCAATTGCTACCAAACATACGTTTGTAATAAACAAAAACAAGACAGCGGATAATCATTATTGTTTTCCTCACCCACTTTTTATCCACCCCTTCTTCTTCTGCAAAAAATGGTTTTGTCTGATTGCACGAACTATCCGAACCGGACTGGAAAGCTTATTCATCCCGGTAACCGAAAGAAATGAAGAAGGCACCCGGTTCCTGCATTTTACCGTTCCCTACGGATATCTTTGTATCTTATCAAACCAAAATGATAAGAACAGCCGGATGATCAGTAAACTGTTAGCAAAGAACAAGACCAATCTTCTGTATGGGGCGCTCCTTGGTATTTTGTTATTCCTGCTCAACTGGCTTGAATTGCGCTTTGTGATATTTGAACATTCTTTTGAGATATATGCCGGGGCGATCGCCATTATTTTTACCTGCCTTGGTATTTGGCTGGCGATGAAACTTACCAAACCCAGGGTTGAAACGGTCATAGTAGAAAAACATATTTACCCCGATCCGGCTGTAGATTTTGTCCTGAATGAAAAAGAACTTGCTTCGCTCGGCATTAGTAAACGTGAACTGGAAGTACTGCAACTGATGGCCCAGGGTTTAAGCAACGAGGAAATAGGCAGTCGTTTATTTGTTTCGCTAAATACCATCAAAACACATTCTTCAAAGATCTTCGAGAAAATGGATGTGCAGCGCAGAACACAGGCAATAGAAAAAGCAAAACGCCTCGGTTTGATACCCTGATCTGTCACACTTTAGTATGAAAAAACAGCGGCAGTTAATAAAATCACCCGAAAGTATGAGGGCTAAAAGATAAATTCATTTGATTTTTACACCATCAAACTAAAACTCATTCAAATGAAAAAAGTAGTACTTGTTTACGGTATCATAGCAGGGCTGATCGTTGCCGGCCTGATGGCCTTTTCAACTTCTTATTTTTGCTCCAAAGGGGATTTTGAAGGCGGCATGATATATGGTTATTCCGCCATGATCGTTGCTTTCTCGATGATCTTTGTAGGCGTTAAATCTTTCCGTGACAAACACAATGGAGGAGTGATCAAATTCGGGAAAGCATTTAAGATCGGCCTTTTCATCTCATTGATCGCTTCTACAATTTATGTGATAAGCTGGCTGATTAATTACTATTTCTTTATGCCTGATTTTATGGATAAATACGCAGCGGTTATGCTTGACAAAGCAAAAGCCACTGGTATCAGCGCAGGTGAGCTTGCAAAGCAAACGGCCGATATGGCGCAGATGAAAGAATGGTATAAGAATCCGTTGTTTGTTATATTGATGACCTATGTAGAGATACTGCCGGTAGCGGTAGTTGTTACACTTATCAGCGCACTGGTATTGAAAAGAGCCACACCCAAACAACTACAAACTGCTTAACTGACCTATTATGACTTCGTTTCTATTAGGTTTCGCTTTTTAAAAAATAATATCTAACAAAAAAATACAAACATGAAAAAAGTAACAGGGATAGGCGGGATTTTCTTCAAATGTAAAGACCCGAACGCGGTTAACGAATGGTATAAAACACATCTTGGGTTTGACACAAGCCAATATGGAACAAGCTTTGAATGGCGGCAGCTTGATGACAGTACAAAAAAAGGACTTACCCAATGGAATCCTTTTGCAGAAAATACAAAATATTTTGAGCCTTCAACCAA
>JBDSAP010000414.1:0-16158 GCA_039922055.1 Ferruginibacter sp. | reverse complement strand
GTATCTTCTGTGTCCATTGATATAAATCCGGTATCGGCGAGTTTTTATCATAGCCAAACATAGTGAAGAAACCTTCATTCCACCATACTTCATCATTTACCAGGTTCCAATCCCAAATGGCATCGTGGGTTGCCTGCGATAATCGCTGGAACCTTTCAGTATAGTCCCTGTTATTTTTTTCAAGTGATCTTCGTTCAGAAATGTTACGGACAATGGAAAGGATGCGGCCGTCTGAAAGAATTTTAGAGCTTATATCTACCGGTATTAAGTGGCCCTTATGGTCTACAAAATTTCTTTCAGAGATCGTCGTCTCACCGCTTTGTATTTTCTCGTAATTGAAAGGATCACTTATCAAATCTTCTGGCGACAAAAGATCTGCAAGGTTCATTTTACAAAATGCTTCTTTGCTGTAGCCCAGCATATCACAGGCACTTTGATTTACATCAAGCAGCACACCCTTGCTTGTATTAATAAAGATGGCATCTGCCGCCTGTTCTATCAGCGAGCGATATCTTTCCTCACTTTCCTGCAACGATGCTTCTGCCTTTTTCCTTTCTGTAATGTCGATGATGATGCCATCGCAGATCTCTTTGCCGGTAAAAGGATCCTGAAACAAAGAAATATTTTCGAGTATATGCAGAGTGCTTCCATCCTTACACTTTAGCATTACTTCGTAATTGTATAATTTTTTTTCTATCCTAAGGGTAGCTATAAAGTCCTCCCGGTCGCCGGGAGTAAAATAGAGATCAACTGCATTGGTGTGTAAAAGATCGAGCGGAGAGTTGTATCCCAGCATTTTCGCAAAAGCATTATTGCAAGTGATAATTTCACCGCTGGCAGTAGTTTGATAAACGCCTGCAAGATTTTGCTCAAACAATGTGCGATATCTCCGTTCACTATCAATCACCAGCTTTTCAGATTTTTTCCGTTCACTGATATCACGAACAAAAGCACAAAAGAACTGTTCGCTTCCCTGCCCAATGGGCAATACCGTAAGCTCAATGGGAAATTCATGGCCCTCCCTGTTTATTGCGCTTAGTTCGAGCAATACATTAAGTGCAGGGCCGTGGCCGGTTTTCAAATATTTCTCCATTCCCCGGAGATGCATCTGCCTGAATGGAAGCGGTATAATCAGGTCCGACAATTTTCGACCAGTTACTTCAGAATCCTTCCAACCGAAGATCTTTTCTGCCTGTGGATTCCAGAAAGTGATAGTATCCTGTTTATCGATACATATTATGGCATCGAGGGCAGCACTCATAATAAGCCTTGTCTTTTCCTCGCTGGCTAATAATATTTTTTCCGTTTTCCTCTGCTCACTCAGGTTGCGAACGATTGCAATAATGCGGCCATCCAACAGCCTTTTGGAACTGATATCAACCGGTACCAGGCTTTTATTCCGGTGGAGCAAATTTCCTTCACCAGTAATAATTTCACCTTCCTGCAAGCCATTAAATTTCTTAAGGTCCAATGCGCTTCCTTCCGGCGGTATCAGATCATTTATTTTTAGTATAGTAAATTCTTCTTTGGTATAGCCGAACATAACACAGGCGCTCTGGTTTGCATCGATCAGGCCACCTCCGATGCTGTTTATAAAAATCGCGTCAGACGCTTGTTCTACCAGCGAGCGATACCGTTCTTCATTATCTAAAATTACTTTTTCGGCAGTCTTTCTTTCCGTAACATCATTTACCACTCCATCTATTCGTATTAATTTTCCATCTACCATCAATGGAATGGCTTTTACTTCTATCCAGCGGATAGAATTATCAGGGTGAACAATACGATATGTGCTTTTGATTTGTTGGCCCGTGTGCAAGATTTCATCCTCCTCTGCTACAATCACTTTATCCGGCGGGTATATTACTTCGTACCATAAATTGGTATTGGCAAAAAACTTATCGATGGTATAACCATAGATCTTTTCGCAGCCAACAGACATGTGTATGTATTTGCCTGTTGTCATGTCTTTGGTAAAAAAACCTTCATTTACATAGTTAAATATCTTGGTTAGTTCGGCGTGGGTATTTTTAAGATCGGCAGTTTCATCGAGTAATTTGTTATTAAGCCGGGTCAGTTCGCTTTCTCTTGAAGTTAAAGCAGCTTCGAGAGCGCTGATCTTATTTTCATACTGATCAAATGTGGCGTTAACCGATTCCAGAAACGAATTAAATTCCAAAGGCAAAGGAGTGCCGTTAAAGTGCGCCTGTATTTTGGATTTTAAATGCTTATTGAACATATTCTCTCAGTTTCTGCAAAGGGATCATGGTTTGGGTTGTAAAAGTACGCTTTTCTTTAGCGCCATAACCAGTGATCATACTGCCTGGATGTAGTGATATTATTACACGAAGTTTGCCGGTTTTAGAAACTGGAGAGCCAATGATACTACATGACATCAACCGAAACTTACTAGGCATGACTTTAAGGGCATGGCGTTATGTTAATGATGAAAATGCAGAACGAAGATAGCAAGGTAACGGGAAGATAAAGGAGATAAAAGCAAGCCAGTAGCCGTTAATTTTTATTTAAGGATGAACCGAACTTCGCGTTAACGGTGCGTTACGCACAGAAGCGGTTGTTTTTATTTGGTTACAAGCAGGTGTAAAATGTTGGTCAATCACCCGCCTGAGCATTTCTATTGTAAGTGGCTTATTCTCGTAGCCGGATACATCCGGTATACCTTCCGATTTTAATTTGTCATCAGGATTAAGAGAAGTAGTCAGCATAATGATCACGGGCTTTGTGTTACCATCTTTTTTTATTTGCCGGTATTGCTCCAGGAATTCCCAACCGTTCATGCACGGCATATTAATATCAAGGAAAATCAGGTCTGGCTGGAAATCACTGGTGTTTCCATCGCAACTTTCATCTTTAACATTTGACAAGTAATTTAAAGCCTGGCGGCCGCTTTCTGCTATTTGCAGGTGCTTTGTGCAGTCTTCTTCTTCAATAAGTATTGTGCTGAGAAAATTCGTCGGTTCGTCATCATCAATAAGTAAAATACAATTCAACTTTTTTTCCATAGAATATTTGTGGAGCATTAAGCCTACCTCTCCAACACAGGTACATTGTTAATCTTTGCCGGGTTATGTCATCGTTTTCAAGGCAGTTTCATTTAAATTAAATAAATCCTTTTTAAGCAAAAAAGGCATCCTTTAGGACGGTGCTCTATTCAATTAAATATGTAGTTGCCGCTTAATACAAAATCTCTTATACCGGATTTGTGTTAGTCGCATTGTATTGACTATATAAATGGAAAAGATCAGTAATTATTGCCCGAAGCGGGGGTTTTATTTTGACGGTATATTTACGGGTTTTAAATACGTTTATTGCCATTGCTGTTTTTGTAAGTCAGCTATCAATGATGGAGGATGTGAATTGTGCTTTACCGGGGATGGACAAAAATAAAAAACTTCCACAGCTATCGGTCTTTCATAGTCTGTGGAAGTGACATTCTTTGTGAACCCCCATTTCTGTGAGTTCATTGGGATCATTAAATGTTTGAGGACTTTGCCTCCCAGAAAAAGTGGTTTAATAATTTGTCTGGTTTCAGTGTGTTTGGTCTTTTGCCATCATCGCTTTTTAGGCTTAGGCTAGGATATTGAGTTCAAGGTTTTTTAGATCATCATCGCTTTTTAAAGCATAGATCCGGATACTGTTTTTCTTAGTTTTCTTTAGGTTTAGGATTCAAGGTTTTTGGATCATCATCGCTTTTAAAGGCATAGACCCGGATACTGGTTTTTTGGTCTTCTTCAGGTTTAGGATTCAAGGTTTTTGGATCATCATCGCTTTTTAAAGCATATACCCGGATACTGGTTTTTTTGTCTTTTATAGGATTTGGATGGTGGAAACTGACTGGATATCTTCAATCATTTTCTTACACAAAGATGGAACGATATCGCTTCGCAAACAAGAGCAGTATTGCTCTTTTTAACCGGCAGCATAATTACTGCCGTTATAGTAAGAGTTCAATCTGTGTTCCCGAAAATGTACGTTTGCCCGTATCGTATAAACACCCGGTGTAAAATACCGCCGTGTAGAATAATGTCTAAAAATAAATTCAACTGTATGCTGAGTGCTGTTATGTAATCCGTTGGGAATTAGTTCAAAAAAGGCAGAAATGAATAAAGTTTGTGAAAAATTTTTGCAACGGGCAAATAATACTAAAGTAAATATTACTTTCGCAATCCAAAATGACTCTGTAGCTCAGTTGGTAGAGCAGCTGACTCTTAATCAGCGGGTCCAGGGTTCGAGTCCCTGCGGGGTCACTAAAATTATTTCGGTCTGACACAAAATCACTAACCTTCCCAGGTTCAGTGTTTATGTTTCAGTAACCTACTGCAATTCAGTTTTCCATCGGTTTCAAGGAAAGACGTTCAGCCGGACTGGTGATTACTGACACCAAACTCACCTTGTAAAATAGGGAGAAAGAAAAACTTACAGCAGAATTCTTGATGCAATATTCTTGTCTAAAACATTTCCTGCATAGGAAATAGTTGCCAAATTTTTTTATTTGTCATAGTTTTTTATTTTTCATTATCTTCCAATACAACTGGTTTATTGACTTTTTTAACCGACAGTGCAGGACAGTTTAAATCATGTGCTAATTTATATTTAGGCCCTATTCCCAATCGGTAAACGAAGGAATACTTTACATCTTAAATAACGATAACTATATGAAAAAGGCTTGCTTGCCAGTGAATCTATTGATTCAACGACTTAGGTTTTCTCTTCTTTTATTCTTCACAGTTATTTCTTTTTTTTCCTGCAATAATTCTCCTGAAGTGAAGGCAGACGCTATTGTATCATCAGATCCAAAAATTGCCAACTTAAAAGTTCCTGAAGGTTTTCATGCAGATCATTTGTATGGCCCTTCCGAAAATGAAGAAGGTTCCTGGGTTTCTATGACTTTCGACGGCAAAGGCCGCATCCTCGCTTCCGATCAATACGGCGCTATTTACCGCATGCAGGTTCCGGCCATCGGCGATACCGTAACCAAAGTGAAAATTGAAAAGATAAACATACCTGGGAATGCAAGTAATAAAAACGATACTTCAAAAACCAAAGTGGATATTGGCTATGCGCATGGCTTACTATGGGCATTTAACAGCCTGTATGTAATGATCAATCATCGGGAGGACAGCGCTTTTGAAAAAGGAAGCGGCCTTTATCGTTTGCAGGATACTGATGGAGATGATGAATTTGATAAAATTACGCTGTTGAAAAAATTGAAAGGAGAAGGCGAACACGGTCCTCATAGTATCGTTCCATCACCGGATGGAAAATCATTGTTTGTTATTGCAGGCAATTTCACCGACATACCGAAAATGGATGCTTACCGAAATACCCCCGATGGAAAACTGGATAACATTTTACCGCTGATTAAAGACCCTAACGGGCACGATAACACGGTGAACTGGCATGGCGGATGGATAGCAAATATTAACCCCGAAGGAACAAATTGGGAACTGATCGCTTCCGGTTTTCGCAATCCATTTGACCTGGCTTTTAATGATGTGGGAGATATGTTCACATACGATTCGGATATGGAATGGGATTTTGGAACACCCTGGTATCGCCCAACACGTATCTGCCATGTAACCAGCGGGGCTGAATTTGGATGGCGGCCGGGTTCGGATAAATGGTCGCCCGTTTGGCCCGACAATTTACCCGCAATCTTAAATATTGGCCAGGGGTCACCTACCAACGTAGTATATGGTGGCACCGCAAGATTCCCCGAAAAATATAGAAAGTCCCTTTTCACTTTCGACTGGAGTTTTGGTATCATTTATGCCATCCATCTCACACCGAAAGGATCGTCTTATGAGGCTAAAGGAGAAGAGTTTATTTCCGGTTCACCTCTACCGTTAACGGATGGTGTTATCGGACCCGATGGTGCACTGTATTTTCTTACCGGTGGCCGCCGACTTGAATCTGATCTATACCGCGTTTATTATGGCGATGGTAAGGGGAACACAGAAGCACTGGCCGCACCAGCTTTAACCGCTGATCAAACGGCACGGCGTAAACTGGAAGAATATCATGGTGCTCCAAAAACAGGGGCGGTTGAATTTGCCTGGCCCTATTTAAAACATGAAGACAGGTTTATAAGGTATGCTGCACGCATTGCTATTGAGCACCAACCGGTAAATGAATGGAAACAAAAAGCCCTGGCTGAAAAAGATCCTGTTACCCTTTCTGAAGCAATGATCGCCTTAGCACGTAAAGGAGATGCTAATGATAAAAATGTAATGCTGTCTGCTTTACAAGGCATTGCTTATGATCAGTTATCTGAATCGCAGCAAATAGATTTAGTTCGTGCGTTTGAGCTGGTAATAGCTAGAATGGGCATGCCGGATACTACTTCAAAAGAAGCGGTCATTGCCTATCTCAACCCACATTATCCAGCCAAAGGCGGAAACGAATTGAACAGGGAATTGGTAAAAGTATTGTCCTATTTGGATGCGCCTCAGCTGCCGGAGAAAACTATACCGATGCTTGCGAATGCAAAAGATGATAACAGTTCCGGACAGCAGACCGCTACCAATTCATCTGACCTTATCATGCGCAACCCGCAATATGGTATGGACATTGCAAAGATGCTTGCTAAACTTCCCCCTTTACAGCAGACTTTCTATGCCACCGCGTTAAGCCAGGTGAAAACCGGCTGGACGCCTGCATTGCAGGACGAATATTTTAAATGGTACTATAAAGCCTTCAGCTACAGAGGTGGCCATAGTTTCGTGGGATTCATTGATTCTTCCCGGAAAGCTGCGTTGAAAAATGTAGCTAAAGAAAAATTCGCCTATTTCAATACGATATCTGGTGACTCCATTGTTGGGCTTTCTCAAAGAAATCTTGAGGCTGGTATGAAACAACCGGCGGGGCCTGGAAGAAATTGGAAGGTTGAGGATGCGGTGGCGATAGCGGATAGTGGCATCTCACACCGGAATTTTGAAACCGGTAAAGCGATGTACGCAGCTTCGCTTTGTGCGTCCTGCCATTCTATAAAAGGTGAGGGTGGAGTAGCTGGTCCCGACCTAACGCAGTTGGGCACACGCTTTTCTTATAAGGATATGCTGGAATCGATCATTGAACCAAATAAAGCTATTTCGGATCAATATGGAGCAACCGTGTTTTTCCTGAAGGAAGGCGGGTCTGTGGTAGGAAGGACGATTAGCCAGGATGAGAGCAAATATATTATTTCTCAAAATCCATTTGATCCAAAAACCACCCGTGAGATCTTAAAGAAAGATGTTATTCGCACGAGGGTTTCTGAAGTTTCACCCATGCTACCTGGATTGATTAACCGGCTGAACCCTGAAGAACTGAAGGATTTGTTGGCGTATCTAAAATCCGGAGCCAATCCACAGGATACAATTTTCAAAAAGAAATAAGTTAACGGACTTAATAAATGCGAGCCACGCTTGAGTAATTGTAAAGATAAAATATCGAATTATGCACAGGTCGGCGGTATAGAAACTTCCGTGTTGGATAATGGCGCCGGTCGGGGAACACGTATTGCATGGATTAACACAGGCACTGGTCTGCGTTATAAAGTAGTGCTCGATCGTGGGATGGATATTGCCGATGCGTTCTATAACCAACATAGCCTCACCTGGCTGAGCAGTAAAGGCATTGTGCCACCCCAACTTTTTCCTGATAAAGGTCTCAACTGGCTGAGAACATTCGCCGGCGGATTACTTACTACCTGCGGACTTACACATGCGGGTGGACCAGAAACAGATGAGTTTGGAGAAAGAGGATTACATGGATTGATCAGCAATATACCTGCGGAAATAGAGTCGGTCATCCAGCCAGATCCTGCGAATGGAAAGATGGAAATGAGTATTACCGGGAGGGTTTTTGAAACGCAAATATTTGGACCCAGCCTTGAATTAAGAAGAACTATTTCCGGAACACTGGGCGTTGCGTCTATAAAAATTCATGATGAAGTGCTTAATCGTGGCAATATAAAAGCTCCCCACATGCTACTCTATCATTTTAATTTCGGTTGGCCGCTGGCAGATGAAGGAGCTAATATTATATGGAAAGGCGAATGGCTTTCCCGTGATGGAGATGTCAACAATCCCATTTTTAATCCCAACAATAATTTCCACAGATGCCCGGCTCCGATGGAAGAACATAGCGGAACTGGTGAGGAAGCTGTATTCGTGGACATGGCTGCTGATGAAGCCGGCAAGTGCGCTGTTGGCCTGCACAATCCGGAACTTTCAATTGCAGTGGCTTTGCGATTTGATAAACAACAACTACCCTGGTTCACCAACTGGCAGCATTGGGCAAAAGGTGAATACGTAACCGGGCTCGAACCGGGCGTATCAAGGCCTTATGGCCAGGCAAAAGCACGGGAAAGAAACGAGCTGGTATTTCTTAACCCGGGTGAAAGAAGAGTGTATGACCTGGAACTGGAAGTATTGACGGATAAGGAAGATATCAATGAATTCGAAAGACTAAATGGATAACAGAAATCTATGGCCACAGATGACACGAATTTACACGAATGAAAAAGGTCACTATTGTTCATTTGTGTATTAGTGCCAACAAGTATACTTGCGACGAATGATTCGGGTTTACCGGGTGAGAAAACTATTAGTGTTCATTCGTGTATTCGTGGCAATAAAATTATAAATAACACTCATGGAAAAACGAAGCTTCGCTCAACAAGCCCTCGAACAGGGAAAAGGAATTTTACGATTAGCCCCCACCTGGGTGCCACGTTCATTTTGTGTACCTGGCCGCCGCATCAAATTGCATCCCGATGATTACTATGTATTGGGCGGTGTTCGTGGTGGTATTGATGAACGCTGGCTCTCGTCTACAACTCCTGCAAAAAATGGCCCGCTTACCGGCGAGAATGAAGGGCTCAGTCCCGTTGTTTTTAATGACGGAACAAATGAAATCCAGTTTCTCCTGAAAGATGCTGTTGATGAGCTGAAAGGAGAATTGATCGGCAACCGCTTATGGGATGAATATCAAAGTTGGCCTATGTATTCGAAGTTTTTTGATAATATGGGGCCGCTTCCACATCACGTGCATCACAACGATGAGAAAGCCGCATTGATAGGCCAAAAAGGGAAACCGGAAGCCTATTATTTTCCACCGCAATTGAATAATCACGGTGGTGATTATCCTTATACATTTATCGGCATTGCGCCGGGTACCACTAAAGAGCAGATCAGGGAGTGCCTCGTAAACTTTGCAAAAGGGGATAATAAAATAACTAACTATTCGCAAGCCTACCGACTCGAACCGGGGACGGGTTGGGATGTGCCACCGGGTCTCCTTCATGCACCTGGTAGCTTGTGTACTTACGAGCCGCAAAAAGCTTCCGACGTATTTGCCATGTACCAGTCGCTGGTGAATGAAGCGATCATTCCCGACGAGTTATTATGGAACGGTTCGCCCAAAGAAAGCATTGGTGATTTTGATTCGTTGGTCGACATCCTGGATTGGGAGCTAAATGTTGATCCTAATACAATGATGAATCGCTTTATGGCGCCAAAACCGGTGAAGCCCGTGGAAGAGATGAGGGCCGAAGGTTATATCGAAAACTGGATCTGTTATAAATCAGGCGCATTCGGCGCAAAAGAACTAACAGTTTTTCCCGGACAAACAGTAACGATAAAAGATAGCGCCGCCTACGGCATCATTGTGATGCAGGGCCATGGTAAAATGGGCGTGTGGGATATTGAAACGCCGGCATTGATACGTTATGGACAATTAACCAATGATGAATTTTTCATCAGCGAAAAAGCAGCAATGGAAGGTGTTGAAATAACAAATGCGTCGGCCACCGATCCGATCGTGATACTGAAACATTTTGGTCCCGGGAATCCGGACATGGTTTTATAAAAAAAGGGTTGCCACGAATGCACGAATTGAAACGAATTGGATTTGGACGATTTAGCTAAAAGCTATTCGATGCTATTCATAAAAATTTCTAATTCGCCCTAATTCGTGTAATTAATCTCAATAAAAATAGCTATTCAATATGCAAAAGAATAATTATCCTAAACTCCACAATGCCACCTGGCCGGGTATTGTAGGTAAGGGGCCTGATTCTGAGCCTCCCATTTCATTAGATATATTATTGGAACTAACAGTGGCCGCAGAAGTAGATGGTGTTAAATTTGATGGCATCGATCTCGGACTTTTTGAACCGCATTTTAATATCGACGAAACCGATGATGGTCTCAAGCGATTGGCCGAAAGAGTAGCTTCGCTCAACCTCAATATTGGTAGCCTGGTAGCTCCTATCTGGGGCGGTCCCGCAATGGGCAGCAAAGAAGATCGGGCGGTATTTGTTGACATGGTCAAACGTTCCTGCCGCTTTGGTCAAAAACTGCGTGAATTGGGTGTTCGTCCCAACGGTGTAGTGCGTATTGATTCGGCGAGTAAGCCCGAGGCCTGGGCAGCAAACCCTTCAGAAAATACAAAACTGATTGCTGAAACTTTTCGGGAAGCCTGCGATGTAGCTGCCGATTACGGCGAGAAACTGGCCGCAGAAGGTGAGATATGCTGGGGCGGTATGCATAGCTGGCGCACCATGATTGATACACTCGAAATGGTAGATCGGCCCAACATAGGTTTCCAGGCAGATATGGCGCATACATTATTGTACCTGCTGGGTTATAATCGTCCGGAAGACAGGATACTTCCCGAAAATTTTGATTGGAATGACCGGGATACTTTAAGCGCAGCATTGAAAAAATTGACGGACGCGTTAAGGCCGTGGACTTTGGATTTTCACGTGGCGCAGAACGATGGGACCGTTCACGGCACAGGATCTCACGACAAAACAGGCCGGCATTGCCTGGCTACGGATCCTAACGGGAAATTGGATATTGTGCACGATGCCGGTTATTGGTTGCGCAATGATCAGGGTGAGCTAACAAAAGCGTTTAGGCATATCTGTTGGGATGGCTGCATGTTTCCCAATGAGGTAATGACAAAGCAACAAACCTGGAACGATATACTGGCTTCCATGATCAAAGTGCGTGATGCGCATGGCTGGTATGAACCATAGTTGAACAAGTAATACTGAACATTAAAAAAATAAAATGTCGACAAAAAAGGAACTTAGAATTGGATTGATCGGGTGTGGCTTCATGGGCCGGACACATTCCAATGGCTATAACAGGATAAAAAATTTCTTCCCTACATTGGAATATGTGCCTGTCCTCAAAGCTGCCTGTTCACGCAGTGAAAACAAAGTGCGGGCATTTGCCGAACAGTGGGGATATCAGTCATTTGAAACAGATTGGAAAAAAATGATTCAACGAACAGATATCGATGCCATAGATATCTGCACACCCAACGATACACATGCGGAAATTTCCATTGCAGCCGCAGCCGCCGGTAAAATGGTTCTATGTGAGAAGCCCTTGGCAAGATCATTAACCGAATCACAAACAATGGTGGATGCTGTTGAAAAAGCTGGGGTTGCTAATACGGTCTGGTATAACTATCGAAGAATTCCCGCGGTTACTTTAGCAAAACAAATTATCGATTCAGGCAAGCTTGGGAAAATATATCATTATCGTGCAAATTTTTTGCAAGACTGGACCATCAATGCTAACCTGCCGCAGGGCGGCGAAGGTCTATGGCGGATGGATGCAGATGTTGCAGGGTCGGGTGTAACAGGTGATCTGCTAGCACATTGCATTGATACGGCAATGTGGTTAAACGGCGCTATCAAAGATGTATCAGCAGTTACAGAAACCTTTGTGAAGGAACGTATGCACCAGCTAACCGGTAAGGTTGAAAAAGTAGGTATTGATGATGCCTGTATTTTTCATTGTCATTTCGAAAATGGTTCGCTGGGCTTGTTTGAATCTACCCGCTACGCACGTGGGCATAAAGCCTTGTATACTTTTGAAATAAATGGCGCCAATGCTTCTATCCGCTGGGATCTGCATGATTTGAACCGCCTCGAATTTTTTGATAATGCAGATGACTCAACCGTTCGGGGATGGCGATCTATTCATGTTACCGATGGCGATCAACCCTATATGGATAAATGGTGGGTGCCCGGTTTAGGAATCGGGTACGAACATTCGTTCATTCACCAGGTAGCAGACTTTTTAAAAGCGCTTGAAAGAGGCGAAAGATGCAGACCAACATTTAAAGATGCATTGGAAACACAGAAAGTTTGCGAGGCAGTAATCGAATCGGCAAATTCAAAAGCCTGGAAAGAAACAGGCGTTGCCAATAGTATTCAATAAACTCTTTATTATTATAGTGCCTTATTTTTTCATCGTAATAAATAAATAAAAATGGAAAAACGATTTATCTCCGCAGTTGTACTGTTTGCTTTTGTCACCGGGAGTTTTCAGCCTGCATTTAGTCAAACAACAAAGGGGAAATTTGTAAAAATATTTGATGGTAAATCATTCAACGGGTGGGAGGCTGATACTGCTTTCTGGAAAGTTAAAGACGGAGTAGCTGTTGGGCAGGTTTTACCCGGGCAAACCATTAAGACAAATACTTTCTTGATCTGGAAGGGAGGCGAGCCGGCAGACTTTGAATTTAAGGCGCAGTACAGGATAAGCCCGGAAGGAAATAGCGGCGTTCAATATCGCAGCGAAGCTGTAAAAGATATACCTTTTGCATTAAAGGGTTACCAGGCAGATATCGATGGCGCCAACACGTATACGGGCCAGAATTATGAAGAACGTGGCAGGGGTTTTTTAGCAATGCGTGGACAAAAAGTAATTTTAAAAACCAACGAAAAGCCATCGGTCACCGACTCAACAAGTTTAGGTGGCTCAGACGAGTTGAAAGCTCTCATAAAAAGCGACTGGAATGATATTCGTATAGTTGCAAAAGGAAATAAAATGCAGCATTATATCAATGGTGTTTTAATGAGCGAAGCCATCGAAGAAGATACGGTGAAAGGTAAATCATCAGGGCTGTTGGGCATGCAGGTGCACGTAATGCCAAAAATGAAAGTGGAGTACAGGGAAATTTATCTTAAGGAGTTGTAATAGATAATACAGTTTTTCAAAACCTTTGAAATAAGATGATCCGCAGAAAGCATAATCCTCTTTTTTCCTACAAGAAAAAATCTGTCGTTCTACTGATCGTCTTTTTAATATGTGGTATTGTTCCGCTCTTATTTTCTCAAAGCACAGATCCAGCTACAAGCGAACTTCCACCACAAACCAACTCGTTTTGGTTATGGAATTTCCTCGGGCACCTGCACCCGCTCGCTGTTCATTTTCCAGTAGGCTTGTTATTGTTCGCAGCCATCCTTGAATTATTTACGGTAAAAAATTTTCACTCCAAATTACGCCCAGGTATAAACGTATTAGTGTTGGCTGGCGCATTGTCGGCAATGATTGCAGCCGTATTAGGTTTATTACAGGCACGCACTGGTGATTACGGAAAAGATGCGTTAACTATCCATCAATGGACCGGCATTGGAACAGCAGTGTTGACCGTGTTTTGTTTATTTATTCTTAGGCGCACCAAAAAAAATACGAATGCAGCACTGATAAAAACATATCGGACGACCATATTTTCTACCGCTATTGCTATTTCTGTGGCCGGCCATTTCGGAGCCTCGCTTACTCACGGAAGTGATTATCTTTCTGAAACCCTTCCATGGAGTAAAGATTATAACCCGGCCTTTGTAAGTAATATTGATGTAGCCTCCCTGCAAAATGATTCTGCCAAACTCAGCAAAAATGAAGAACGTGAATTAAACATCCAGGTGAGAGCGATACTTGCACACAATTGCTATAAATGTCATGGAAGTGATAAGGTAAAAGGTGAACTGAGACTTGATAGAAAAGATATGGTATTTAAGGGTGGCGAGCATGGTGTCGTTATTGTTCCCGGTGATGCTTTGGGAAGTGAAATGATAAAACGCATCACACTTCCAATAGGTCACAAAAAAGCAATGCCATCAAAGGAAAAGCGGTTGTCTGAAGCGGAAGTAAGTATTATTAAATTGTGGATTCAAAAAGGCGCTCCATGGCCGGCCCAAGACAAGGAAGATAAGCTATACCGCTTAGCAGCACTTGAACCAAGGAATCCCAGCTTACCGGCAGCAACAGCTAATCTTCAAAATCCTGTTGATCTTTGGGTAAATGATTATTTTACAAAAAAGAAAATAACCTGGCCACGAGTTGTTGATGACAGGACTTACTTACGGAGGATTTTTTTAGATATTATTGGCCTGTTACCCACCCCGGAAGATGAACAAATGTTTGTCGCAGATAAGGACCCGGGAAAAAGAGCACAGTGGGTTCGGCAATTATTAAGCCGCAATGATGATTATGCCACGCATTGGCTTAGTTTCTGGAACGATGCGCTGCGAAACGATTATACTGGTACGGGCTATATTACGCAGGGACGTTTTAACATCACCGACTGGTTGTATAAATCCCTGCAATCGAATAAACCTTATAACCAGTTTGTACAGGAATTAATAAGTCCTACTAAAGAATCAAAAGGTTTCATTGAAGGTATCAGGTGGAGAGGTGTTGTGAATGCAAGCCAAAAAACTGAAATGCAGGCTGCCCAAAATGTATCGCAGGTTTTCCTCGGACTCAACCTAAAATGCGCTTCCTGCCACAACAGTTTTATCAGCGATTGGAAGTTGACCGATGCGTATGCATTCGCCAGCATATTTTCCGACAGCCTGTTAGAAATAAATCGCTGCGATAAACCTACGGGAAAATATATTGGAGCTGCAATGCTTTGGAAACAATTGGGAACAGTTGATAGTGCTGCCCGTACGGTAGTAAAAAGAAAACAACTTTCAGAAAATATTACCAAACCTGAAAATGGCCGTTTGTACCGCACCATTGTAAACCGAGTCTGGGCGCAGATGATGGGACGGGGATTAGTTGAACCCGTTGACCTGATGGACAATGAACCCTGGAGCCAGGACCTGTTGGATTGGATGGCCTTTAATTTTGTTGAAGGAAAAGCTGATATCAAAGAACTTATTTACCTGGTCGCGACATCCAATACTTACCAGTTGCCATCGATAGCAATTGCAGATCCCAATAAGATAACGTCGCAGGATTTCGTATTCAAGGGAATGCTCAAAAAAAGAATGTCGGCTGAGCAATTCACTGATGCAGTCAGTTACCTTATTCACCCGGTTTTTGTTGATTCGTTGATGGGTTATAATCCGTACAAGAAAAAGGTTTCCCAAATAGCCACGCCGATGTTTGCAAGGGCTGCCCTCGTTATTAATAATCCTTTCCTTATTGCATTGGGCCGGCCAAGCCGGGAAAATGTGACAACGAGCCGGGAATCGCAGGCAAATTTGTTGCAGGCGCTGGAACTCACGAAGGGAGAAAGATTTGGTGAAGCATTGAAGAAAGGGGCAACAGAATGGAAACAAAAATATTCGACAGCCGATGTTATAATTAAAGAACTTTACAACAAGGCATTAAACCGTGCACCCAACCAGAAGGAGTTTGAGATAGCTAAAAAAAGTTTGGGAGATAAACCAACAGCAGAAGATGTGGAGGACTTGTTTTGGGCGGTAGTATTGCTGCCGGAATTTCAAATTATCTATTGATATGTTGCCACGAATTAAACGAATTTACACGAATATATTTTACAGATTTTCATTCGTCTCGATTCGTCCATTCGTGGCAAAAAATTATAACTGAAAAAATACCTGGAAAATGAATGGGTGGAACAGAAGAAATTTTCTTAAAAACGCAAGTGCCGCAACATTGGCAACATTGGCGGCAGGTGCTCCAGTTGGTAGTTTCCTGTCATCCTGCACCAGCAAAAAAATTACTTCTAAAGCAGACACTGTTATTCTGTTATGGATGGCAGGAGGCATGGCCCATACCGATACTTTTGACCCAAAAAAATACACTCCTTTTACCAAAGGCATGGAGGCGAACAGTGTGCTGAGTACCTTTCCTTCGATTCCTACGGCTATTGACGGCGTTCATTTTTCACAAGGATTGGAATCAATTGGTAAAGTGATGGATAAGGGTACCGTCATACGTTCCTATGTGGCAGCGGATATGGGGTTCATCTTGCATGCCCGTCATCAATACCATTGGCATACGGGTTACAGGCCGCCACAGTCGGTGCTGGCTCCTCATATTGGCGCATGGATAGCTAAACAATTAGGGCCGGTAAATCCAGTTATTCCTT
>JBDSAP010000413.1:0-47526 GCA_039922055.1 Ferruginibacter sp. | reverse complement strand
ATACAAAAATGTGTGGTAACTATGAAGGATGAACTGGAAAAAGCAAAGGAGCAAATATTGAATGTATTGTAAAGCAGGGAAATAATTGCCGACGACTTTTTATTTTTGTATAAATATTTGATGTGAAAAGAACAGTTCATTTAGTGTGTGCAAACTATTTAGCAGTTGTTTTAGCGACCCTGACTATTTTGTGCCTTACCGCTTGCGGCAAAACGGAAGTGTTTGAAAAAAATAAGGCCATTCCCAAACACCAGTGGCAATATGATCTGCAACCTACTTTTGATTTTACTATAACAGATACTTCTACTTTATACAACCTTTACATTGTGCTACGGCATACAGATGCATATCATTACAATAATATCTGGCTCAATGTAGGCACACAATCGCCTGGCGATACCATTAAGGTTCAGCGCTTCGATCTGCAATTAGGCACCGATGCAACCGGCTGGGAAGGCGCCGGCATGGATGACATTTGGGAACTGCGAAAATCAATTACACGTGGCCCGTTTAAATTTAATAAAGCCGGCACTTATAAATTTTCAGTTGCGCAGGCGATGAGGGAAAATCCCTTGCCTGAAATTATTAGCATAGGAGTTCGGGTGGAAAAGGTAAAATAATTTAGTGTTGAGCTATGTGTGAAATGGCAATGGTGAATGGTCAATATTTCACGATTGACCATTCACTATTTACAAGTCGATACGTCACTTTACTATCATCATAACACGAGGCAAGTATCTAATATATCATGCCATTTTCCTTTTATAAAACAAAGCGTATACGACTTATCTTCCTGGTTTACTGGTTCCTGCTTTTATACATTATAGCAGCATTGGTATGGTGGTTCATTGCTCTCAATCAACAGAACCAGCAAATGGCTACTTATGAAAGGGTACAATTAAAACATGATGACCCCGAATACTTCAGCCAGGTAAATAAGATCGCCGAATTAGAAAAAAGAAAGTCCGCACAATACCTTGGCGAAGGAGCTATCTTTTTGCTACTAATACTTGCAGGCGCAGTTTTTATTTACAGGGCTGTGCGCAGGCAATTCCGATCGGCAAACCAGCAGCAAAATTTTATGATGGCTATTACCCATGAGCTTAAAACGCCCATTGCAGTTACTAAGTTAAACCTGGAAACGCTGCAAAAAAGAAGGCTGGACGAATCCCAGCAACAACGGCTGATCGCTAATACAATACAAGAGGCGAACCGCCTGAATGCGTTGTGCAATAATATGCTGCTCGCTTCGCAGATGGAATCGGGCGCCACTACGGTTAGTATGGAAGAAATAGATCTCTCCGCACTTGTAAAAGATTGCGTGGAAGATTTTATTATCCGCTTTCCGCAGCGCCATTTTACTACCCGGTCAGCAGACGAAGTTTTTGTGTATGGCGATGTGTTGCTGTTGCAGATAGCGGCTAATAATTTAATTGACAACGCCATTAAATATTCACCAAAAGACTCGACGATTAGCGTGCTCCTCTCCCGGCAGGATAAGCAAATTAACTTTACCGTAAGTGATGAAGGGAAAGGAATTGAAGATGCGGAAAAAAAGAAAGTATTCGATAAGTTCTACAGGATCGGATCAAAGGCAACGAAGGAGGCAAAGGGAACAGGGCTCGGCTTGTTCCTTACAAAAAAGATCGCACAGCAACACAAGGCAAAATTATTTGTAACGGATAATAAACCAACCGGCAGTAATTTTACAATGTTGTTTAAAGTTCACAATTAAAATCCTTTGTTTACGAACATTGGTTTTTCATGGCATCATCGTTGTGTCACTCACTTGTACGGCATACCCTTTGGGAGCATTCAAAACATAATTCAATCATTCATAAATAACATAGAAGGGAGCTACAAATTGAAACATAATTACATTCATCATTCAAAATAAAAACACGTTAACGGCCTAAACCGGCCACATTCAACATTTATCATTTATCATTCATCATAATAAAAAAATTGCCTTCAAAAAAAACATCCATATTACTGGTAGAAGATGAAGAGAACCTACAGGAAGCTTTAAAGCTAAACCTGGAGCTGGAAGATTACGAAGTAACGAGCGCTTATGATGGAGTAGAAGCATTGAAGGCGGTACAGCAAGAACATTTTGACCTCATCATAATGGATGTTATGCTTCCTGAGATGGATGGCATCAGTGTGATAGAAACCATTCGCCTTCAAAATAATGATATCCCCATTTTAATATTAAGCGCACGAAACAGCAGCGCAGACAGGGTATTGGGCTTAAAGAAAGGTGCAGATGATTATCTTACCAAGCCATTCAATTTGGAAGAACTATTATTAAGGGTTCATAAGCTGGTAGATAAAAGTAAGCGACTTTCGATTCGTAAACCGCTGGAACAAACTTATCGATTTGGGAAAAACCAGGTTGATTTTAAAGCATTGGAATGCATCACGAAGGATGGTAAAAAGATCACCCTCACCAAGAAAGAGATCATGTTATTAAAGTTGCTGATTGAAAATAAGAATGAAGTGGTAACAAGGGAAAAAATACTACAGGCAGTTTGGGGTTACAATGTATATCCCACCACTCGTACCATTGATAATTTTATTTTAAGCTTCCGGAAATATTTCGAAACAGATAGCCGCAACCCTGTGTATTTTCACTCTGTGAGAGGTATCGGGTATAAGTTTACAGAGCCATAGCGTTCAATGTATGAACGATATTATCTGCATCATTGTACACCTGCTGCATTTTATCCTGGTCAGAAAACGGCGTGTATAATTGCCATTCAATATCATCCAGTAAATGCTGTATTTGTAAACAAGTATGTACCGGGATACCTTTTTTATCCGCCTCTTCCGCTATTCTTTTTTTATTGATGGTTTCTACCGGCAAGCGAAGTTTGTCTGCTAAAAAAACACGGATCTCGGAATTAAGCGCTTCGTAAAAAGGTCTTGGCTCTCCGTCGGTTAGTTTCTCTTCTGTTATTGAAAGTGGTTTGAAGTTGATCGGAGCAGGTTCGGGCTGAGGTATCACCGGCTTAACAGGAATATGTTGCCGGGCTTGCTTAATGTCTCTTTTATTTTCTTTTCTAAGCCACACAAATAAACCGGTGATTAGTAGAATTGCCAGCGGTACAATAATGAGCCAGCGGTTGGTGAAAAGCATTTCGAAAAAATTGCGCTTATCCTGTGTGGGACTCTTACTATTGGCTATTGCAGGTCGCTTGCCTGTGCCTTTTGTCACCTTTATATCGATGGTGTTTGTGCTGATAGTTTTGTAGGTCCCTTTCTTCACATCGAAGTAGCTAAAATTGATAGCAGGTAATGTATAGTTGCCGGGCTTTTCAACAGTAAAAGGGTATTCGAATATTTTGGTGCCACTGACTGGTACGGCATATTTATTTAATTGTTCCTTTGCTACCGGTTCATAATTTTCTATGCCCACTGGCCATGCTACATCTGGTGTATTCACAAGTGTCATGTTGCCTTCACCTGAAAGAATGATCCTTAACTTGCCGGCATCATCGGTAGTAAAACTATTTTTTTCAACCGCAGCGACTATGGTAAAATCTCCCACTGCACCCTTAAAATTTGCAGGCTTACCCGCCTCCGGTAATGGCTTTACATCAATGAAAACCGGTTTGCTGCGCAAGGTTACCTTTTCATCGTACATGCCCTCAGCAGGAATAGAGGTTTGTGCAAAGTCGCGGAACAGGTCAAGTAATTCATTGCGCTGATGGCTCAAATATTCTTCCTTTATAAAATGAATATTATTATCCACTTCTGTACTTTCCAGTTCGATGCTGCCGGTTTGCAGCGGATATAGTTGTGTCTTCCGCAACGTGTACACATTATATTCCCGGCCATCTAATTTCTCAATTGAATAATAAGTATTTCCCGGTGGCATCAGGTCGATTACGGAGAAGCCATTAAAGGCGGGGTTCTTGGTGATGCTGCTCTCTGATTTTAGCCTCGTATATAATTTGTAAAGCACTATTACAGGCTCGCCAACAAAGCAAGAGTGCTTGTTTACATCTACTTTAATAAATATGTTCCTGCTGATCTTTTCAGCTACATTTTCACCTTTTTTTAAAATGTAATCCTTGTAGGCAGATTGTGTTTCCTGGTCGGTGTATGGTGAAAATCCACTGAATGGCGTGAGGTTATTGGATGGCCGGGTGGTAGCAGAACTATTGGTTACTTGCAATGTAACAGGATTGCTGCGGAGGTTCTTGCCATCTGCTCTTGCCAGGGCTGAAGAAATAGTATAGCTGCCTTTTGCTTTCGGCGCAATCACATAAGTGAGCCCAATGTATTGCCTGGTAACACCATTGATGCTTTCCATACCGCTTTCCTGGTTAGGACCGCTTACGACAATAAAATCTTTGAATGACGGGGGCGTGATCTGGTCTACCTGTTTGGCATTTTCAACTACCAGCCTTAACTCGGCGGTTTCATTTTTGCCAATCACTTTTGGAGTAAGCGTTGCAGTAAACGATGCCTGTGCAAATGAACTATTTTGCAACAATACTATCAACAACGCACAGAGACAACATATTTTTTTTGACAGCACTATCATAATCAGGAATGTAAAAATAAATGATAGTAAAGCGGCAATAAAATAAATGATGCAAATGAATATAAAAAACTGTTAATAATAAGATTGGTTATTTAGGTGGGTATCGCTGCCCAAAGCTGTAATTGTACAAGTGAGTGACACAAGAATGATCCACAATGATCAAATGCTGGTTACATATTTTTTAATACTTATTCACAACAAAATCAATTTGAACTATACTTTAATATAGATCTTCCTCTTATCGAGCAGCCACGCAAAGAACCACATCAGGGATACAAAACAAATTGCATAAATAAGTGAACCAACTTCCGGCTTAGATGGAAAAATGGGTTGGCATACATATTCGTAAAACCAACCGAATGGATTGAGGTAATTTGTAAGCCCGCCTGGGCTGGTATATCCTGGTATCCTGATGAGAGCGAGTAAACGGGGCAGGATGCCACTGAGCATGAAAATGAATAACGCATTTTTTCCGAATACGTCAAAGAAGCGGCTCCATGCGCCACGGCGATCTTTAAATTCGATGATGTACATGAGAACAGATAATATTAGCATTGCTAACCCGGAAGTAAATAATGTGTAGCTGCTGGTCCATATTTTTTTATTGATTGGAAAAACCATATCCCAGCAATAAGCGGTAAATAACAATACGCATCCTGCGACAAATACGCCGTTTAGCATTTCGTGGGTTTTGCCTTTTTGCAAAATATAACTACCCACCAACCAGCCAAAAATCACTTCAACGATGGCGGCGAATACACTCATAAGCCCTTCGGGATCGAAGGATACGCCTTCGCCCTTGTAGATATGCGCTTCGCCAACAATTGCAAGATCTACCCTGGTGCCAAACCAGCCTTGCAGGCTAAACGGATCTGAAGGATTTGCAGCCACACAAAGGAACCAGTAAGCAAGCAATATGAACGCACTGAAAACGAATGCCCCACGGTGTTTGAAATAATGTGCTATGATGGAAGCGAAGAAATAGCAAAGGGCTATTCGTTGCAGCACGCCGAATATGCGCACACCGGCAACTTTTCCATCGGCGGTAATATATGACCAGGGCTTAAATACGATTTCGTTGTTCTCCCATTTTATAAAAGGAAACCAGTTAAGGAACACACCGATAAGAAATATTAGGACGGTGCGCTTGATGATCTTCTTCCAGAATACACCTTCACCGGCGGCTTCCAGCCTGGGTAACACAAATGCCATTGCATTACCAACCGCAAACAAAAAGAAAGGAAAGACAAGATCGGTAGGTGTGCAACCGTGCCAGGGCGCATGTTCCAGCGGAGGGTAAATCTTGCTCCATGATCCGGGGTTATTTACTAATATCATCAGCGCCACCGTGGCGCCACGAAAAACATCAAGCGAGTAGAAGCGTTGATTCATTGCAAGCAGGATTGGTATAAAGATCGAGGAAGATAGTTAAATCTTTTCACTCAGCTCGAGCCACCGATTCTCTTTTTCATCGAGTAATTGCATAATCACACTAATGCGTTCTGCTGCTTTTTGCAATTCATCAAAGCCTGGATTTCCCTGGTTCATTGTTGTTTCTAATCCGGATTTCTCTGCTGTAAGTGTTGGGATTTCTTTTTCGAGTAATTCAAATTCCCTTTTTTCTTTAAATGATAATTTTTGTGAGTTGGTGTTGGTAGGGGAAGCGGAGGGTTGTTCTACATTTTTAGCCTCCTGTTTCATCAATTGCCGGTCGTCGGTTAAACTGCCATTGGCGATAGCTTCCCTGTATTGCGTATAGTTGCCGGGGTAATCTCTTATCACAGCATTGCCTTCAAATGCAAAGAGATGATCGACCATTCTATCCATAAAATAACGGTCGTGACTAACGATAAGAATACAGCCAGGAAATTCCATCAAAAACTCTTCGAGCGTTCGCAAAGTTTGAAGATCAAGATCATTCGTAGGTTCATCAAGCACCAGGAAGTTGGGATTTAAGAAGAGCACACTCATCAGGTGCAGCCTGCGTTTCTCGCCACCGCTCAATTTGCTTAATGGAGTAAATTGTTGTTCTGCCGAAAAGCCGAATTTTTCCATAAACTGGCTTGCACTGATCTTTGTGCCATCATTGAGCGGAAAAAATTCAGCCATTGATTTTACATATTCAATGGCACGTTTATCTTCCTTATATACCAATCCGTCCTGGCTGAAATTTCCAAACACAACCGTATCGCCATGGTTGACCTTGCCTGAATCCGGCTTTTCAAGTTGCAGCGCAATTTTGAGAAAAGTAGATTTGCCCACTCCATTTTTTCCAACGACTCCTATCCGTTCGCCCCTTTTAAAAGTATAGTCAAAACCCTTCATGATCTGGAGGTCGCCATAACTTTTATGCACTTTTATTAACTCTAAAATTTTACCACCCAGCCTTGTCATTTTCACCTGCAAACTTACTTCCTCCACATCCTTTTTTTGCTTCACCCGGTCTTCTACTTCTGCAAAGGCATCCTGCCTGCTCTTGCTTTTGGTAGTACGGGCTTTTGGTTGCTTGCGCATCCATTCCAGTTCTTTTCTGAAAATATTTTTATCTTTTTGTAACTCGCTTTGTTGTACTTCGAGCCGTTGGCTTTTTTGCTCCAGGAAGTTATCGTAGTCGCCTTTGTACACAAAAACTTTTCCTTCATCTATTTCGATGATCTCGTTGCTGACCGCATCTAAAAAATAGCGGTCATGGGTTACCAACAGCAGGGTAACTTTTGCGGCAGCAAGATAATCTTCCAACCATTCTATCATGTCTACATCCAAGTGGTTGGTAGGTTCATCCAGTATCAGCAAACAACGACCCTGGTGCAAGTCTGCCTCGATCAATGATTGTGCAAGTGCAACTCTTTTCTTTTGTCCCCCGCTCAGGTTGCCAACTTTTTCATTCAGGTGATGAAGGTTCAGCTTGCCTAATATTTGTTTGAGATCACTTTCAAAGCTCCATGCGTTCAGGTCATCGAGTTTGGCCATCAGGTCGCCTAATTTATCTACATCTTCCTGCCCGTCTTCCAAAAATTGTTCATACTCTTTAACCACCTTTACAACAGGGTTATCGAGGCGAAGCACATTATCCCAGATAGTTTTATTGGGATCAAAGTCGTTATCCTGTTGCAACATGATCACCTTTATGTCTTTATGGATCCACACGGTGCCGCTATCGGGTGTATCGAGACCGGCGATGATCTTTAACAGGGTACTTTTGCCGCTGCCATTGCGGGCTACCAGGGCAATTTTATCTCCTTCTTCTATATTTAAAGTGATATTATTGAACAGTGTTCTTATCCCAAACGATTTGCTGATATTTTCTATTGAAGCGTAATGCATGGCGGCAAAGGTAACGCAGGGAGAGAAAATGAAACCCGATCATTTGATATAGATATAAAAGGCATTTGTCGGGGCTTTATTGTGAACCTATCTAAACTGCATTGGCCTTCGGCCGAAAAACAGATCTCAACCTATTCCAATCGATGTTGCACAAGATGGGACATACGATGAGTATCCAATAGATACTCCTGTATCGTACGATAGCGCCAATATTTGGAATGGTATAGCCGATGATGAGCATCATGTTAAAAAAAAGCGCAAGGCCGAAAATATTGAACGGGTGAATTTGCTTTTGTTCTTTTTTGTGATACAGAATAAATAGTACAATGAGGAGCTGGTAAAATAGTAGTTCAAAAGCAGTAAGCAACACAGAAGGCCGGCTAAACTCCCATAGATACGGCCTGAGCAGGGAATGATCGATGGCCTGCGGAAGATTTTTGGTAAAACTGGTAATAGTGGGCTGAAGGTCATTCATGGAAATTGAGGTGCTCCCTTGTTCGAGCGATGCGAAATCTGCTTTGCGCTGAACCACTGCCGCGGGTAAATTAAAAGACGAAGTGGTAATGCCGGTTATAAAGAAGGCTACAATAAATACAAGATAACATCCTATAAAAATGTAACGTTGTTTCCACTTTAGTGATACGCCTGCTACGCCCACAAACATTGCCGGTAGTAACGCAACCAGCACATAATTCCTGAAAAGAAAAACGAGAAGCATGCTGAAAAAAACTATTAAAAGATAGTACCACTTCTTATAATTGAGGCCTGATAGAAAGCGGTAGAAAATGTAACTTATCATGCCAACACAAAGGAATATAATTCCGTCCTTATGAATGCAAGCGGTATAGAGTAGCAGCGAGGGAAGGCAAAAACAAGCAAACAATATCTTCCATTTATGGGCTTTGTAAATAGAATAATAGATCCGGAAAAAAGCGACATGTCCAAAGAATACAAGGCTACAGAATATGGCGGTGTTGAAGTAAAAATTTCCGTGGGTTAGGAGGTTGAGGATGGCTATAAATTTGTACAACAGCGTGAAACGTAAGTAGGCCCAGAAGCTGTTACTGGTTTCGAACAAACGCCTGAAACCATATTGCTGTATATCACTTGAAAGGTCATTGAAAAAGTGCGAAGGATTACTGATTAGTAATTTATAATGAATGATGCCTTCTTCATTCATAATATTATAATCATGGTTGCCGGATAGATTTTTAAAATAGTAAGCAAACAGCAGCCCGGTAATTATCTTAAAGAAAAGCAATGACCTTATTTCTTTTGCCGAAAGTCCAGACCGTTTAATAAAGCCAATTTTAGGACAACCCCAAATAATTAAAAGCAGGCAAAAAGAAAAAAGAAAATATTCCATCTTCATGGTTTCAAAGATAAAGGATGCTAAGCTGGAAAAGCACTGTTTCAAACAAGCCAGCAGCCTGATTCATAAGCATATTCACTCTCGATATTTGTTATTTTTCCTGTAATTTGCAAGAAATTTATTTATAGACACCATCCCCTTATCATTATTGATCTGGCTGCCAAGAACTTATAAGCGTTTCATTACATATTTTTTATGAATTTCAAGTATCTCTTTCTTCTTCTCAATTTGTTTTTATTAATAGTTACATCCCCGGTGTTTTCACAAGAAAATTCTTTACTGTCGCAAAACCTTGCCAATGTAAATATTGATGATGTGCCTGATGAAGATATCAGTACCTATTATACGAAGGCAAAGGAAAGCGGCTTATCCGAGCAAGATATTTACAAGGTGCTAAAGCAAAAAGGATTGCCAAATGAAGAGATTACAAAACTTCAGGATCGTGTATATCTATTGAGTGCACCTGGCCGAACCCAGCAACAGCAGGACAAAAATGCTAACAATAAACCTGATAAAGAGAGATACGATTTTGCACACGTAGATAATCTTCCGCAAAAGCCCATGCAATCCGATTTAGCGGTGTTTGGATCAGAACTTTTTACCACCAGCAGTCTTGTATTTGAACCGAATCTGCGTATTGCCACCCCCTCGGGGTATATCCTTGGCCCCGACGATGAATTAATTGTGAATGTATTTGGATATAGTGAAAGAACTTACAACGTAACCGTGAACGAGGAAGGCAGTATTTATATACCGCAGGTAGGGCCTGTGTTTGTAAACGGCTTAAGTATTGAGCAGGCATCTGCAAGAATTAAGACAAAGCTCGCCTCAACTATTTACAAGGCCATCAATAGTGGCCAGACTAAAGTCCAAATATCGTTGGGTAAAATACGGAGTATACGGGTTACCGTAATTGGCGAAGCAAAGAAACCAGGTACGCTAACAGTTTCCTCTCTAACCACTTTATTCAATCTTCTGTATTTATGTGGCGGGCCATCCGATTTTGGTAGTTATAGGAAAATTGAATTGATTAGGGGGAATGAATTAAAGCGTACTGTTGATCTGTATGCTTTTTTATTAAGGGGTGATCAAAAAGACAATGTATTATTACAGGAAGGGGATGTAGTTAGGATACCTTATTACAAAACCCGTGTGGTGCTAAATGGCAATGTTAAGCGTAGGGGTAAATATGAGCTGGTGGAAGGAGAAAATTTTGACAATGTGCTGGAGTTTAGTGGAGGTTTTGCAGATGAAGCGTATAAAAGTGGAATTACTGTGTACCAGTTGACGGATACAGAACGTAAAATTTTAGATGTAACCAAAGATCAATATGCACAATACAAGCCTTTGTCGAGTGATTCCATTATAGTTGGAAGATTATTGGAGAGATATGAAAACAAGCTGACTATTAATGGTGCTGTAATGCGTCCCGGAGAGTTTGCGCTAACGCCAAATTTCACATTAAAGCAATTAATTGAGAAGGCAGGTGGCGTCAAAGAGGATGTATATAGCAGAAGAGGGAGTATTAGCCGTCTTAATTTTAATAACACCCCCATACAGGTTTCATTCGACCTTGATTCTGTTCTCAATAATCTTGTGAGTATTCCACTAAAAAAGAATGATGTAGTTACAATCTATTCCATATTCGATCTTAAGACAAATGCAGAAATAAGCATTGATGGACTTGTTTCCCGTCCGGGCAAATATAAGTGGGCTGAAAATTTGAGCCTTAAAGATGTTATACTCGGTGCAGGTGGAATACTCGACGGCGGCGACACATCAAATATTGAGATAGCCCGCAGAATTGAAGAAGTTGACTGGAGTAAAACGAACCATGTACAAACTGATATTCTTACAATCGACCTTTCAAAGAATGCACCCTTATATGATGTGATTTTAAAGCCCTATGATGTGATCAATATCCGGCAGCGGCCTGGATTTTTATCGCAGCGGATAGTTATATTAGAAGGAATGGTGTTAAACCCGGGCAGATACACATTGCAAACGAGCAACGAGAAGATAAGTGATGTAATTAAAAGAGCAGGAGGCTTTAGGCCCAACGCTGATAGTTCTGCATTACTGATACGAAGACCTACAAAACGGCAGCAATCGCCTGATGAGCGGCAAAGGGTTTTCTCAAAATTGTTGAATATAAAGGAAGACAGTATTAATACATCTGCATCTATTAAAAGAGAAATATTTAAGGATTATGATAATATCAGCATCGACCTGACCACTGCCTTAAATTATCCTGAAAGCAGGGAAAATATGTTATTAGAGGATGGGGATGTTATTTCCATAGAAAAGAATACAAACCTGGTTAAAGTGAGTGGCGAAGTGTATTTTCCCACCATTATTCCATATAAGGAAAACGAAAGTCTTAAATATTATATTGAAAAATCGGGTAGTTATACAGAGCTTGCCCGGAGATCAGGCGCTTTGGTAATTTACCCGGATGGGAAAGCAAAAAAAGTGAGTCATTTTTTATTTTTTAAGAGCTATCCTAAAGTAGTTTCCAGGTCGGAGATATTTGTTCCGCAGAAATCTGAAAAAAATAAGTCGAAGATATCAATTGGTGAATGGTCGGTGGTTTTATCGTCACTCGCTATTTTGGCAAATGTTATTATCAACCTTCGTAAGTAAATTATAGATTGAGAACTCAAAAAAATGACTGAAGCTTCTGCATCATCTGCAACTATTGGAAATCCCGGCACAGAACATCGTGCAGGTGCGATTCAGCAATCGGTAACTAATTTTATTTTCTATCTTATTAAAAAATGGTGGTTGTTCCTGGTAGTGGGAATAATTTTCGGGCTGGTAGGAATATTTTATGCAAGTAAACAGAAGATTACCTATCAAAGCAGGTTGACCTTTGCGTTGGATGATGGGGGTGAAGGGTTATCGGGAGCTTTGTCTTTGGCGGCTCAATTTGGATTAAGCGTTGGCAGCAACAGCAATATCTTTGCAGGCGATAACATTATCGAGATATTAAAAAGTCGCCGGATAGTAGAGAAAGTCCTGCTTTCAGTTGATACTTTTAATAACAAGCCATACACGCTCATCGAATATTTCCAGGAAACTACTAGAGATATTGAATCAAAGGAAAAAATTGTACATTTTCCTGCTGCGCAACAGAAGACCTCGTTTACCTATCTGCAGGATAGCATATTGTATAATACCTATCTAACCTTTGTCAATAGTTTTATAGCTGCCGGAAAGCCCGATAGAAAGCTAAGTATCTACGAAGTAAATGTGACACTGGCAGATGAAAAACTGACCAAGATATTTACAGAGAGGCTAGTGACTGAAACGAATAACATGTATATCGATATTAGCAGCAGCAAAGCAAAAAAAACACTGGATGTGTTGGAAGAACGTGTTGCCTCCATGAAGGGCAACCTTGGGGCAAGTATTAGCGGCAGGGCGAGCTCGCAGGATGCAAATATAAACCCCGCCTTCGCAACATCACAGGTGCCTGCTCTACGACAACAGGCGAATATACAGGCCTACGGTAGTGCTTATGGAGAATTGTTTAAAAATTTAGAAATGGCAAGGTTTCAATACCTGAATAAAATACCCTTAATGCAAATTATTGATCCTGCTGCCTACCCTATGAAAAAAATTAGGATGGGCAAGCTGAAAACCGGGTTAATTTTCGCCATTTGTTCGGGATTGCTGTTAGTGTTTATTTTTTGGTTAATAAGGTTATCCAAAATGAGCCGCACCAACCCTTCTCCTGCAACAGTATAGTGTGGGAATTTTAATGTAGGTACCAAATTCCAAATAATTCAATTTTGGCCGGTTTCAATATTTTTAAATCATATTGCCTTTTGGCTACAACACCAATCACTTGGAGATAAAAATTATTAACTTTCCAAAAATTGAAGATAAAGCAGGGAATCTTTCATTTTTCGAGAACAATGCCCAGATACCATTTGAGATCCGGCGAACTTATTGGATCTATGATGTGCCCGGCGGTGAATACAGGGGGGGACATGCATTTATACAGCAGCAGGAAGTGATTGTAGCGCTGTCCGGAAGCTTCGAAGTAGTATTGCATAATGGCAAAGAAGAACAGAGATTCCATCTTAACCGATCTTACTATGGGCTTTATGTTCCCAGAATGATATGGCGCAGTTTGGAAAATTTTTCTACTAATTCCCTAGCCTTGATCGTATCAGATATGGTGTTCCGGGAATCGGATTATATACGGGACTTTGCTGTTTTTAAAAAAGCGAGAGGGTTATGAGAGTATTAGTAAACGATGCGGCGTTGATCTACTTACCGAAGATAAAAAACAGGTCAGGAAATATCACTCCTGTGGAGAATGATAAGGTACTGCCTTTTGCCGTTAAAAGGGTTTTTTATTTGTATGATATACCAGGTGGGGAATCCCGTGGTGCTCATTCTCACAAGCAATGCCACCAGGTTTTAATTGCAGCTAGTGGTGCTTTTGAAGTATTGCTTGAGGATGGGAATACCAGCCGGCAAGTATTATTGAACAGGCCGGATGTCGGCTTGCATATTCCTCCAGGGCTTTGGGCCTCGGAAATTAATTTTTCATCGGGAGCCATTTGCCTGGTACTGGCATCTCATTTATATGACGAAACGGATTATATTCGGCAATATCAGGATTATATACTTTGGAACAGATAATGAGATCAAAAAAGAATTTGATTACCCTTCGGTTGAGCAGCAAATAATTGAATCTTTTAATTGTATCCGTGCTGTGTTACCAATTTATGGGTAGTCTAAAATTAGAAGAATTATTAACTTTTCTTCGGCCGTGGCATCAAGGGCGCTCCTGGTATCAGTGCTATGAACATCGAAAGCTGCAATATGGAGATGGGCAAAATCACCTGCGTTGGACCACCCAACTTGTTTACCCGATGGAGTGCCACTATATAAATGGGTTCTTGATGTAATTGGGGATTGATATAATAAAAATTAAGCGACAACAAATTGAATCAATTAGATATGGAGCTAAAAAATAGAACTATTTATTTCCGCCCGGTTGAGTCTGCTGATGCTCCATTTATTAAGGGGCTAAGAGTAGATACGAAGTACAATCAGTATTTATCACAAACGGAAGATGATATTGTGAAGCAAGAAAAATGGATACAGGAATATAAACAAAGGGAACAATCAGGAACAGAGTATTATTATGTTATACATCGTAATTCCGATTCATTACCCGTGGGTACAGTAAGGATATATGATTTTTTAGGGGATAGGGATTCCTTTTGTTGGGGAAGCTGGATACTGACCGAAAACAAGACAAGATATGCTGCGCTGGAATCTGCACTGCTAATTTTTGATTTTGCTTTTTTTGAATTAGGGTTTAAGCGATGTCATATGAATATTAGGAAAGAGAATTTAAAGGTGATTGAGTTCCACAAAAAGATCGGGGTGAAATTTATTGGCGAAACTGATGAAGACTACCTGGGTCACTATTTTCCGGACGATTATAAATTAATCAGGAGGGATTTAGAAAATGTAATTGCATCTAATGAAAAGCAAAACTTGTAAATTCCATTATGATTAAATTTCTTGACTTGCAGCAAATGAATGCCATCCGAAAAACGGAGATCATGGAGGCTATGGAACGCGTTGTTGATTCGGGCTGGTTCTTGTTGGGTAATGAAAATAAGATGTTTGAAGAGCAACTGTGCCAGTTTACAGGCTCGCCCTATGCAATTGGAGTAGCCAACGGGTTGGATGCGCTTAGGTTAATTCTTCGGGCCTATAAAGAATTGGGGGTTATGAAAGATGGAGACGAGATCATAGTGCCAGCGAATACTTATATAGCCACATTAATCGCCATAACTGATAATAACCTACAGCCAATATTGGTAGAACCAGATCCCACAACTTACAATATAGATGTCTCCAGGATCGGGAATAAATTAACCGATAAAACAAAGGCCATCATGCTCGTCCACTTGTACGGAAGGGCGGTTTTTTCCAATGAACTGAAGGCAATTGCTGAAAAATACAACTTGAAATTAATTGAGGATAATGCCCAGGCCATTGGCGCTTCATGGAAAGGTACCAGAACGGGTAACCTGGGCGATGCTGCAGGATTAAGTTTTTACCCGGGCAAGAATCTTGGAGCTCTCGGCGATGCTGGCGCTGTTACCACTAATGATGAACAACTGGCTGGTGCTGTAAGAACGCTGGCGAACTATGGATCACAAAAAAAATACGTGAATCAATACCAGGGATACAATAGCAGGCTGGATGAAATACAAGCAGCGATCTTACTCGTTAAGCTTAAGTACATTGATAGAGACAACAATGAACGGAGGCAAATTGCTGAGTTCTACAATACAAATATCAACAACAGCCTGGCTGCACTACCAGCCCATCCCCAAGATGAAAAGGAACATGTCTGGCACCAATATGTGCTTAATAGCAGTAAGAGGGACCTGCTGCAACAAAAGTTGACCGAAGCAGGTATACAAACCATGATTCACTATCCTATTCCCCCCCACCTGCAGGAGGCATATATCTCTTTAGGAAAAAAAGCAGGTGACTATCCAATAACGGAATCATTTGCTAAATCATTTGTAAGCCTGCCGATCTATCCGGGACTCGATATAAATTCACTTAACGTCATCTGTGAAACTGTTAATTCCTTCCACAAAATTAAACAGTACAGTTAATGCTGGCAAAGCTCGGCCCCCTTCTCAGTAAAAACATTGTTAGGGTGTTTATCGGCTCAGGCGCATCTTCGGGTGTTAAAATAATCACTTCCATCATTTTAAGTAAAGTCATTGCCGAAAAACTCGGTCCGCAAGGTCTTGGCCTTATTGGCCAGCTTTCCAGCTTTGTTTCCATCATGCTATTATTTGCAACAGGCGGTTATCAAAACGGCATTATCACTTTCACGGCAATAAATCATGCACGTGGAGATGTGGCGTCTTTTATCAGGCCTGCGTTAAAATTAACACTGATCATTTCTGCAGTGTGCGGGATATTACTATTCATTTTTGCGAATGCATTCAGCCAACTGGTTTTTAAATCTGGTGACTACACTTATCCCTTTTATTGTTTGGGATTTACTATTATCCTGTATAGTTTAAACACTTTCTTCAATGGCTTTTTAAATGGCATATCAGATTTTAGAACCTTTAATCTTTTAAACATAACTAACAGCCTATTCTCCTTATTGGTAACCGTGGTGATGGTTTATTGGCTGGGTATTAAAGGGGCCCTGCTTGCAGTTGTGTTGAGCCAAACACTAACGTCGTTGGCGACCTTTCGGTTTATGTTAAAGTTCTGGGATGTATTTGGAGGTTTCTACAAGACTATTATTACCAGGACGTTAGTAAAGCAACTGCAACCTTATTTAAAAATGACCATATTTTCGCTGGTACTCCTGCCGGTGAGCCAAATACTCATTAGGAACATATTACTACATTATGAAGGCAGTTTTCAAATGGGAATTTGGGAGGCGCTCAATCGTATTTCAGGAATGTATTTGATGGTTGTCTTCAATATTATGTTGGTGTATTATCTTCCAAAATTATCTGTGATGGATAAAAAGGAAGAAATTTTAAATGAATTTAAAAAAGGGATATTATTTTTTGGATCAGTAATTATTGGAATTGGGTTGTCCGTTTTTTTTCTACGGTATATAGTTATTCGTTTATTTTTATCTGCATCGTTTGAGCCGGTGGCACACCTGCTTTTACCACAGTTAGCAGGTGATTTCTTCAGGGTGTTATATTACTTATTTGCCTACTTTGCAATTTCAAAATCATTAACCAGCTATTATATTGTAACCGAAATATTTTTATTTAGCTTATATATTGTGCTCGCTTTTTTAGCTGTACCAGTTTTTGGTATTAATGGTGCGGTATATGCTTATGGTATAATGAATTTTGTTGCTTTCATGATTCATGCACTATTTATTGGCAAGATGTACTTTGGTAATGCCAATGCTTTCACAAAATTTTTTTTCAAAAATAATGGCACAACTAAATCTATCATTAAAGCTGATAGTAATTTTAAGTAAACTAAACTTGCATTTTCAAATTTGTAAAGTCGATAAAGCATCTGTCAATGAAAATTTTAATTCCTGTACTTACTTTTGGAAAGGGTGGCGGTGAACGGGTGTTAGCTAAGCTTGCCAACGAACTGATCCACCTTGGTCATTCAGTAGAATTTTTGTGTCCTGAAGGAAGTAAGCTTCCTTATTATCCAACTATTGCTACAATCTGGTGGGCAGACATCAGTGGGAATATTACAGACCAATATAAGAACGACAGCGCTAAAACAGAAAACGGGTTTTCTATACAACGCAAATTAAAAAAGGCACTTTCCCGGCTCTCAAAAAATGCATACGATATTATTATTGCTAATCAATCACTAACTGTTCTACCCATTAAATTGTCAGGATGGGCCTACAAAACGCTTTATTATGTGCAGGCTTATGAGCCAGAATTTTATATCAATATGGGCGGCCACAAGAACAAAATCTTAAGTGAATTATCAGCGCTTACTTATACCTTGAAGTTGTTCACTGTAGTTAATGCTAACGTCTATCTTAATTATAAAAATCTTAAGGCAACCAGGACATTGTATCCAGGAGTTGACACACCTATATTTTATCCAAAGGAGACAGCTAAGTTGAAAACAAAGAATGATAAAATAATAATTGGAACTGTAGGCCGACTAGAGCGTTTTAAGGGAACCCAGTTTATACTCGATGCCTTCTTATTGTTAAGAGCACGGTATTCGAATGTTGAATTGCATGTGGCTTTTGGAGATCCTGCTAATTTTGAATTGTATGAAGGTGTGCACTGCTTTCGACCTGACGGGGACGAGGCGCTGGCAAACTTTTACCGTACGTTAGATTATTATATTTGTGCCGGTTTTATTCAGCTTGGTGCATTTCACTATCCCGTGGTTGAGGCAATGTGTTGTGGTATACCAGTAATTACAACTCCATATTATCCTGCTAATGAAAGTAATGCATGGATAACAGGAATATGTGACGCTACTTCTATTGTAAAGCAGTTTGAACTTGCACAGGCTGATGATAAAAGAAGAGCAAAAAAAGTGGGCCAGGCACTTGAAGATATAAAACAGTTTGACTGGAAAAAGGTAGGTGAGCGGATGAATAGTTACCTTAATGAATTGATGAACAAGGTCGCTAAGCGAAATAATAAAACTATTTCAAAGTAAGCATGCTCATATATATTGCATATTTTATCTTCCTGGCGGTATTGGCTGTGGAATATGAATTTAGGCCCTCTATCAATAAAGTAATGTTAGTGTTTGTTGGATTGCTACTAGCATTGCTTGCGGGTTTTAGGCATCCCGAAGTTGCAAGAGACTATGAAGCCTACCAGATGGTTTTTGACAGCATTTTTACTATGGATAGTCCAGCCACGCTGTTAATTTATGAACCAGGTTTTTATGCTATTGTTTTTGGAGTGCGAACTCTTTTTGAAAACAACTATGGCATCGCCATAATGGTACTTTTTGCATTTGCAACCATTGCGATAAAGCTGGCAGGTATCAATAAGCTTGCATTCAATCCATATTTTGTAATTCTTTTTTATTTTTCCCATTTCTTCATCTTACATGAGATGACGCAGATAAGGATTGGGCTAGCCTCAGGCATCTTTCTACTGTCAATTCCTTATTATCTCAGGGGCAATCGTTTAGGTTTTATAGGGATGATTTTACTCGCAACACTGTTTCATTACTCAGCCATATTTTACCTGTTGATCCTATTTTTCAACCCGCGCTCTTTCAATTATTATTTTTTTATCGGCGTCCTCATTTTATCGGTTGTGTTTGCTTATCTCAGGTTACCACTTGCGGGTATTTTAACCAGGTTTAATATAGCCGATGTTTCTTCAAAATTGGAAGTGTATGTTGAGCTTGGTCAAAAAGGTTATCTCGAGGAAATCAGGGTATACAACGTGCAAAATCTCTGCAACATATTTTGTTGCGTTTACCTGTTGTACTTAATACCGAAGCCGGTATTATTATCCGATAGCACACTGATGCTTTTTTTGAAATGCAATACTATTTCTATTTTTTTACTTTCTTTTTTTGCAGGAATGCCCACTGTGGCGTTTCGTTTTAGCGAGCTGTTTGCAGTGGTATCCATTTTCTTGTTTGCATACCTTGTAAAATATTTACCATTTTCCAGGTGGAATATATTGTTCCTTATAATGCTGGCTGGTTTACTTTTTTATAATACAATATCCGGCGGAATATTAAATGCTTATAAGATTGCAGATTTTAAATAGGTGCCTTCACCATCTATAGCCGCCTCATTTATAACATAGTATTACATTTGCCCTTCTTTAAGGTTGAATATTATTATTTGAGATATGGTAGACATCGTTATTGTAAATTGGAATAGTAGGGGGTATTTAAAAAAATGCATTCATTCTATCCTTAGCAATAAGAATATAGGCGTTATTAACAGGGTCTTTATCATAGACAACAATACCTCCGACACGTCGCTTACCGGAGTGCCTGTTCATAATAAGATTACCATTGTTAAAAACACAGAGAATGTTGGCTTTTCCCGTGCTTGCAACCAGGGATTCAAGCTATGTACCGCTTCTTATGTACTGCTGTTGAACCCGGATACCCAGTTATTTGAAACTACACTTAGTGATTGTGTAGAGTTTATGAACAAGCAGGAGGAAGTAGATATATTAGGTTGTCAATTATTCCTGGATGATGGTAAAATTGCAAAAAGTTGTGCCCGGTTCCCGTCTCCGTTAACCATGTTTTTTGATGCAACGGGCTTATCAAAACTAAATCCCCGTGTTTTTAAACCTGCTTCATTAATGACTGATTGGGATCACCGGGAGAGTAGGTTTGTGGACCAGGTAATAGGGGCTTTTATGTTTATGCGAAGCTCTATTTTTAAAAAGACCGGCTATTTCGATGAGCGCTTCTTTGTGTATTTTGAGGAACTCGATTTTTCTAAAAGACTGGCTGAGCAAGGTGGTAAATCGTATTATAATATATCAATCAAAGCCATTCATAGCGAAAATGGCACCACCATGTCGGTTAAAGGCTTCAGGCTGTTTTTATATTTGAAAAGCAGGTTGCAATATGCAAAAAAACATTTTGGTTATGCCGGCTATTTCGTGGTATGGTCAAGCACCTTATTGATAGAGCCGTTTTCCAGATCATTGCTTTTGTTAGTAACAGGAAAGCCAAAAGAAATCAAGGATGTGCTGAAAGGTTATAGGTTACTTTTAGGCTCTCTCCCACTTTCTTAACCTTCTCTACTACGACAGATATTACTGGTCTTGCTTTACTGCTAAAACATAATAGCAGGTATCTCCTTTATGAAAAAGCCTTATTTGTAAATGACAATAAGCTAACATCTTTTTGATTAGGGTTTCATCAAATACATGGTGATGCAAACACCTGTTCGTAAAATTATTTGAACAACGTTCCTTAAATTTATTAAATGGCCTTGCAAGAGGATCTCTTTTTAAATCATGTAGTTCGAGAATTTCCTGTAAATGCGTTAAATCCTCCTCACCGACATTTGCTTCATAGTCACTTACAACATGCCCGAAGTTAGTATACGGGCGCCTGTGATCAAAATTAGATTTCTTATTAGGCAGAATGATAAGCATAGCTCCTTCATTTTTAATTATCCTTTTCCATTCGAATATCGCAGCAATTGGATTGGCAATATGTTCCAGGTTATTACAGCTCAAAATAAAATCGTAAGTATTATTTTTAATTGCGGGTAAAAAGGAACCTTCGGCAATGTACTGAAAACCTGTCCTGTTATGAAAAGTAAAATTCTTGCCTTCATTTAAATCACCTTCCCAAATCGTAGTAGTGCTGAAATTAACTCCATCTAATCCATTTACGATATCATATATAGGCAAATACCCTGAAGGGTTAAATACTGCACTCGGCCCGCCAATTTCTAAACCCCTCTTCTTATGAAAATGCCCCTGCCATTGCTTTAGGTGTGGTATTTTAATCTTCAACAGTTTGGCTAAGCTTCTTCGGATAATTATGTTGGGGGGAAAGCTAGTTAGAAAAACCTTCAATGTTTTAAGCGTCATATTTAAAAATTATTTTGTCATACAACCTCAAGGTGGCCGACTTTTACTCAAAAAAATTGTAGTACAAAAACACGTTAACACGAAAGAATAAATTAAAGCTATTTGGTAGAAAAACGCCTTTCTATATTTTGTTAGATCATGTTACCTACGATTTTCTTAATCTCGAATTGATAAAGCTGTTTTTACGTATGTCTTAAATGCTTTGCGCCAGTGTATCTATCAATGATTGTTGCATCTTCGATCCTGCTTTCAATTTTGCTTCCAAAAAAATAAGTACACGATGCGCCGTCTATTGCTTCTGGCCGGTTCTTAAGTAAAAGATCAAAATACTTCATCCAAAAAAACATCAACCTTACCAGTCCTTTTGCTGCCGTCCGCAACGCTGGCCGGGTTATAAATGCCAGTGCAAAATTCTCGATGGTCCACACCATCGCTGTACCCGGCCCTGCCACCATTCCGCTTTCAATTTCGGCAAAGCCATTCAATAATCTGCGATGCCCTGAAAGTGTATACCTGGTAAAATCATAGGCGCCTTCATGCACCTGTTGAATAAAAGGTAATTCTGAATAAACCTTCCCACCTGTCTTTAATACCCTATGAATTTCAGACACCACTCTTTCGGGATAAAGCACATGCTCTAATACCGCAGTGGTTACTACCGCATCAAAAACATTGTCTGTAAACGGCAGGTCATGCCCATCGCAGAACAGGTCAACGTCCGCATTGGTATCAATATCTGAATACACCATCCGCACAGATTCTCCCGCACCCAAACGGTCATTTAACCATTGCCGCTGTTGCCCGCCACCTACCACCAATACAATGGCCGAAGGCAGCGCAGAAAGTATTTTCCGTAGGCTTTCTAATACCCGCTTGCTGGACAAATTAACGGAAGGCGAGGGTATAAAACGGCTGATACTCTTTAGGGGGGCATGTTCAAAAGGCTTGATTTTTTTGTAATCATCAACATTGAAGACCCTATTATCCTGCTTTAATAATACGGGTCTTGCAAATGAAAGAGGGTAGTCAAACCCACAAGATTCACAATTTAACTTGACCTCATGTTCGTCGGAAACCAGCTTAGCGGAGTGGCAATTAGGACATCGTATAAACTGAAGAAGAAACTTTAAACTAATCATTACTGAGAATCTGTTTTTGAGGAGAATAAACTTGTTAGTCTATTCCTGCGAAATATGCCAGTTTTTGATCGAAGTTAGAGAATTATTATTTCATCAAAGATTGAACTGGGTAATGTTTAGACACGGGTAAAACGGTTGTCAATAAAGGCCATTATATTTGCACTTAGTAGATACATTATCATATTAATGAAAAAGATCCTGCTCATTGTCCCCTCCCCTAAAAAAATTTCTCCCTCAGCCCGGTTTAGGATAGAGTTGTATGAAAATCTATTAGCAGCAAATGGGTTTGAATGCCAAAGCAATTTCTTCTGGAGTGAAGAAGCTTCCAGGTATTTGTATAGCAGGGGCAAATTCTTTCAAAAATCCCTTTGGTTAATGCAAGGTTTTTTTCGACGAACAATAACGTTATTTCGTATTCGGAAATGCGATTACATCTTTATTCTTAGAGAAACCACGCCTATCGGTCCCCCTATCTTTGAATGGCTGTATGCAAAACTGTTTAGACGACGGATCATTTACGATTTTGATGACGCCATTTGGGTAAACCAGGCACAAGGGAATAATGCATGGGTGAAAATTTTCAAATGTTTTTGGAAAGTGAAAGCAATTTGTAAATGGTCCTATCGTGTTTCCGTGGGCAATAAGTACCTCTATAATTATGCTATTCAGCACAATACAAAAGTAATTATTAATCCTACCTGCGTAGACACAAGTAAAAAGCATAATGTACTCAAGCATCAAAATACAGAGAAGGTAATTATTGGTTGGACAGGGTCATTCTCCCAACTAATTTGCCTGGAAGAAGTACTTGACGTATTGCAGGCATTGGAAAAGAAGTATGAATTTGAATTTATTGTGATTGCGAACAAAGATCCCATGTTACCACTTAAACATTACAGGTTTATAAAATGGGTGGAGGCAACTGAGATTAATGATCTTTTAAATTTCAATATCGGAATAATGCCATTACCGGACGATGAATTTACCCGGGGTAAATGCGGTTTCAAACTGATACAGTATTTGTCGCTTGGCATTCCCGTAGTGGCCTCTCCTGTTGCAGTGAACAAAGAAATAGTTGATCAGGAAGAAAATGGATTTTTGTGTAAAACAAAGGAAGAATGGTATGCTTCGTTAGAGAAACTGTTGTTGGACGTTCAATTACGACAAAAAATGGGCGCAAACGGTAGAGAAAAAATCATTCATAACTATAGTCTGCTATCTAATGAGGCCACTTTTTTATCCTTGTTTCAATAACGTTTATCTTTGAATATATTGCGCTTAAATATATTTGATTGTAAGTAGCATTATCGGCTCACTAAGCATACTTTTATAATTACTATGATCTGTACTCTTTTTAATTATCCTCCAATTAGGCGGTACTCACAGTTAAAATATTCCAAAAGTCCTACAATTAATAGGTATTTTGTTTGAGGCCAGGTTGAAGCGGAGGTAAATAAATGGAGGAATCGGATTAAAAATATTTAATCTCTTTGCAAAGATTATTGGTGAAGAGAATGATGCTGAACAAATAGGAAAAGATGCAATAAACAGAAGCTAACACCATAGTTATTCAGCAAATCCCTGGTAACTGTGTATCACTTAAATACCCTTGATTAAATAATAGCGTAGTATATGAAGCTTGTGTTGATAATATCGGATTATGGAGCTTTCAATAACTTTTTAACGGAACTGTCGTCGATAATTGCACAGGATGACAAACATACGGTCCATATAATATGCTCAAAAAGTAAGATCATTAATATAGATGACAAGATTCTGTTTGAAAAACAGAACATCAATTTCCATTATGTTGATATTCCCCGCACAACAAGTTTTATAGGCGAATTAAAGGCAGCGAGCAAGATCAGGTCTTTGGTTACTTCCATCAACCCCGACCTAGTCCATTCCCATTTTACCACAGGCACATTTCCCGCTGTACTGTTTAGGAAAAAAAGATATCCTTACTGGTCCACCATACATGGCCTTGGAATGAACTCTAGCAGAGGCCTTAAAAAAATTATATTCACTATTGTTGAAACTATTTGTTTCCTGAGAGTAGACCGAATTTTTGTGGTGAATAACCAGGACTTCAATTTAGTGAACAAATTTTTTAGCAAGAAAGTTTTAAAATATGATTGCTTTGGATTCGGGTGTGATATTGAAAAGTTTAATCCGCAAAATTTCTCCGATCTTATAAAAACCGAACTGAAAAAAATGCTTGGTATAAAGGACGGAGTTATTGTGATTGCATTTACAGGCCGATATGTGGATTTTAAAGGGTTTAACCTTGTAATTGAATCTTTTAAAATGCTTGCAGGTAAATACCCTGGCAGATTTAAATTGATATTGATGGGAGGTTTTGATCCCATCCATAAAACAGGCTTGGATAGTGTTGGAGATACATTTTTTAATACAAGTAAAGACGTTATAAATCTCGGCTTTACAAGTGATGTTTACAAATATCTTTCAATAACAGATATATTTTTATTTCCGAGTAAAAAGGAGGGGCTACCTACTTGTATACTGGAATCATTAGCCATGGGTGTGCCAGTGGTAACCTTCAATGTGCGTGGGAATAATGACATTATTAAAAGCAATTACAATGGCATTTTAGTAGAAACAAATGAAGAGACTGGTAAAGAAGTAGAAAATATCACTGACTCACTGCAACAGTTGGCCTTTAACGATCAGGATCGCAACCAGTTTAGTAAAAATGCCCTGCAGGATAGATTCAAATACTCCCGGGATAATTTCATAAATGAACATCTCAAATATTACTCCGCACTAAATGGTAATGGTGCTAAATGACAGGAAGATACTTGTCTCACAAAAACATATTTTTTATTGGTCAGCGAGGACGAAGCCTTACCGCTAATTCCAATAATTAATACACAGAGGGATTTTTGCCTATGCTCTGCGGGTACACGATTGCCAATATAACCATTGTATAATGCGTTTGCCTATATTTATATCCCTAACCACATACTTTGATAAAATTTTCCTTTCTTGCTATTTTTCTTTGCACAGCTTATTGTTCAGCATCCCAGCCAATCATTCCACGGTTCGAAACCCTGGGCGTAAATGATGGTTTACCCCACAGTTCTGTTTACAGCATTTTGCAGGATAAAAAAGGTTTCATGTGGTTTGGCACTGCTGACGGGTTATGCAGGTACGACGGCACTGAATTAAAAACATTTAAGTACACCGCGAAGTATGCAGCGGATGTGGTGAACAATTTTGTAAGGGGAAAAATGCTGGAAGACCTGGTGGGAAATATATGGTACTGCAACGAGACCGGTATATACAAATGGGATATTTTAAAAGAACTTGTAATAAGAGTAAGAGCGTTTGACAAAAAGTATTTTAATAATGCCGATTCCCAGGCTCTTGACCTGGATGATAAAAAAAGTTTATGGATATTTTCTCTTGAAAGTGGAATTGTTGAATACAATATAATTTCCGACACCATCAAACAATACCCATTACCATCGAAGGTCGATTATACAACCTTTGTACTTAAGTATATCACCAAAGATAATTCGGATAATTTTTGGTTAAGGGCCGGAAGCAAAACGGCTCCGTTCGTTGTTTTTAATAAACGCTCGCATCAATATTCTACTCAATTAAAAAGAGACCCGCCGCAGGCGATCTTCTTCGATAATAAAAAGCGGGTGCTCATTTACGAGGATAAACTGGTATATGAAGACGGTGAAAATAGTCCACCGGTCATAGTTCCGAAAATGCTTAATGGTAAGCCAATTTCATTTTATTCCTTTGATGCAACCCGCGATAGCTATGATCGTTTTTGGATGACTGCAAGAGGCAATGGCTTATTTTATTTTGATGAAAAAAATAAGATTTTTCAGCAATACCGGCATTCTAATTCAAAATTAAAATCGCTTCCTTTCGATCTATCTACCTGCCTCTTTATTGATCGCAACGAAAACCTATGGATCGGCATTGATGGCGGCGGCGTAGCGAAACTTGATCTTAAACAACCAAAGTTTAATTTATATCCCTTATCCGAAGGAGATTTCCCAATACTGAATGATTATTTTACCAAGTGTTTTTATGAAGACGAAAAAAGCAGGATATGGTTTGGCTCACAAACGAATGGCTTAAATATTTTTGATCCTGTTCTGCAATCATTAACAAACTATCAGCATGAGGTTGGAAACATAAACAGCTTGCCGGGGAATATGGTGGGTAGTATATTAAAAGACAAGGAAGGAAGTATATGGATCGGCAGCAGCGGAGGTATTTCTTTATTTGATGAAGGTAAAAGATCTTTTAAGACCATCGACATACAAGGTCTTGCTAAACTCTATCCAATGCTCAACAACTTTGTTTATAGATTGCTGCAATTGGATAATGGAGATTTTTTGGCAGCAACTTTATTGGGTCTTATGAAAATAGTAAAAGAAGAAACAGGCAATTATAAGGGGTACTATTTTGGTAACAACAAATATCTTACTTGTGTAACCACCGATGTTGCCGAAATGGTTGATAAAACAATTTATGCAACAATGCCGGGCATTGGCTTGTGCCATTTGGAACAAGAAGCAAACGGATATAAATTGGTAGATATTTTTTTAAATGGCATTGATCTTCGCAGTGTAAGAAAAGACGAAAAGCTACCAGGTTATTTATGGATAGGAAGCGGCAAGGGGCTTATACATTTTAATACGCTTACACACACATACAAAGTGTGGGACGAGAAAAATGGGATGGCCAACAGTTATGTCTACGGCTCGTTGGAAGATTCTGCGGGCAATTTGTGGTTTAGCACCAATAAAGGATTAAGCTCTTTTAACAGGCAACAAAATAGTTTTGAGAATTATTCATTTCTCGATGGGTTGCAAAGCAATGAATTTAATACACAGGCTTTTTATAAAAGCAGGTCAGGAAATTTTTATTTTGGTGGAATAAGAGGCTTCAACTGGTTCAGGCCGGGTTATGTGAGCAAAGAGAAATTAAAACCAATAGCGGCAATCACACTTATAGAAATAAACGGCGCTATTTTTCAGCATGATTCGGCCTATTTTCTGCATCATACAATTACAGTTCCGTATGATAAAAATGATTTTAATTTTCAATTTGCTTCACTTGATTATACAAGGCCCGAAGCAAACAAGGTTCATTTTGTTTTGGAGGGCTGGGACAACGACCCTGTGATCACGGAAAATAAAACCGCCCGCTATGCCAATCTTCCCCCGGGTACTTATACACTCCGGTTAAAAGTGTCGAATGCTGACGGAGTATGGAGCAATGAAGAAAAAGTTACCATTACAATTCAATCACCATTCTGGAAACGTATCTGGTTCCTTACAGCAGTCATTTTACTATTATTGGTTGCGATTATTTTTATTACCTACCGGTTTTCACAGCTAAAGGCAAAAAGAAAATTGCAGTTGCTGGAAAAACAAATTGCAGTGGATGCGGAACGCAACAGGATAAGTGCAGACATGCATGATGAGATCGGCAGCGGCATCACACATATTGCACTGCTCAGCGAGTTGATACAAACACAACAAAAAGATGCCGCGGAACTAAAAAAAGATATCAGTAAAATAGCCACCTCTGCTCGCTGGCTTGTACAAACAATGGGCGAAATTATATGGGCCCTTAATCCTCAAAACGACACGCTTGAAAACCTGCTCGCTTACACCAGGGAGCAATCTCATCAATATTTTGAATCAATGGACGTGGAGTTTGATATTAATTTTCCGGATATCGTCCCTGACATAAAACTTAGTAATGCCGAACGCAGAAATTTATATTTAGTAACAAGAGAATCGCTGAACAACGCAATGAAGCATTCAGGAGCTACACTTATACAATTGAAGCTGGAGATCACAATAATAAAGTTTTGTTTCACAGTAAGCGACAATGGCAAAGGCATGAATGATAAGCAACATAAGCCAGGTACCAATGGCCTTGCAAATATGAGAAAGCGTATGGAAGATATTGGAGGGTCAATTAGATGGTATTGCGTTGAGCAGGGAACAGCGGTAGAATATTGCTTCCCGATTAAGTAGTTTAATTAAACAAGGATTTAGATCTGACGTACATTTTTCACTTCAGCTACTCCGCTTTATAATGCCGGGCTATTGCTATACTATTTGTTGGAGTACTACTTTTTTCACACTCATTAAAAACCAATATCGGTTACCTTTAATTCTTTATGACTCCCATTATTATTATTGAAGATGACGAGAAGATCCGGAATTACCTGGCTGCATTGATAGCTGGGTCCGGTGAGTTTGATCTGCAGGCAAGTTTTGCTTCGGCTGAAGATGCTATACTTTATTTCGAAAAAGGCATGGGCGATATTATAGAAATGGTGCTTACAGATATTCAATTGCCCGGAAAATCCGGCATTGATTTTATTGCATGGCTAAAGCCCCTGCGGCCAGATATTCAATTAATGATTTTAAGCGCCTTCAATGATGCGGATAAAGTTTTTAAAGCCTTAAAAGCAGGCGCTACAGGCTATATATTAAAGAATACAGAAGCAGCCAAATTAATAGAAGCGCTTCGTGATCTTCGCAAAGGTGGGAGCCCGATGAGCAATGAAATTGCACGAAAAGTTGTAAACGCTTTTCAGCAGGAGATCGAGTATAAAGATGCTAAAGAAAATTTATCTAACCGGGAGCAGGAAGTGCTTCAATGGCTCTCCAAAGGTTTTAGTTATAAAGAAATAGCAGAAAAATTATTTATTTCTGTTGAAACCGTACGAACACATATCCGCAACATTTACGAAAAATTACATGTCGCCAACAAAATGGATGCCTTGCGAAAAGCGGGCCTGCGATAATCCCAACTACTTTTTTCACCTTTTTGTTACAAAGCGTTTAGCATTTCTTTATTGCTAAAACTTACGCTATGTTTCAGCCTCATCTCTATCGGAGGAGAGCTACTACTTTTTTCACACTTTATTTCTTACAGATATCAGCTAATCTTAACCATCTAATATTCATCATTGTAAAATAAAAAAAAATGATCTCATTAAAATTGCCAGGTACCATTTCTCTTTTATTGCTTTTTGCTCTTGCGTTGCAAACACAAGGACAGGATAATAAAAATGAAAAATTTTACCCGCTATCGAAACAAGCAAGAAAAGGTTATATAGAAGAAGTGACAAACCGGGATAATAAGATACAGGCCGTTTACAAAATTAAAGGCGATACCAAAGATGCACTCGCTTATGAAGTATATGAATTTGATAATGACCTGAACCTGGTGAGGACGGCGCCGGAAAAGGTAAAAGTAGATCCTGTTAAAACAAACTTTACCAAAACTCTTTTACATGCTTATGTAGGAGGAGGCAATTCGTTTAATGTATTGAGTATGGATCTTAAATTTTATAAACTGGAGAAGCAATTTACCTGGAACCTTGACAAGAAAAAGTATGACATTAAATACCTGAGCAATAAAGAAGTTAAACTAAAAAGCGAGAACGGCAAAAACTATGTAGGCTATACAGATTATTATAACAGCGAAAGTAATACAGCGCTCGTACTTGCAAGGGTAGCAGAAAAAGGAAGCGATAATGAATTTATGTTGTTGAACGTTTCTTTTGACCTGGATATTAAGCCAACCTCCATCAAGTTTGATTATCCTGTGTCACTGGTTTATTCGTGCAGCCTGCCGGCACTTAGCGATAGTGAAGTGGATGAAAAAGTGATGGATAACAAGGAGCTGTTAAAAGATGATAACGTACTCTTCATATTTGCGCCTGATGCAAAAAAAGGCATTGCCACTAACAAATACACATTGGTTATTGCAGACAGAGAGGGAAAGATATTGAGCCGAAATGATTTTGAAGCGCCCTCTGGTAACATGGCGGTGATTGAAGCGGTTCAAAAAGGCAGCGACCTGTTTTTATGCGCCGGGTCCTCTAAAGATGCAGATAATTTGTTTAGTGATGAGTATGGTGAATTTGCAAATATTGCAAACAGTGGCGGTGGCGAAAATCGGAAAGCTTTATCGTATTTCAAAAAAGCAAAAGACTTTAAGTTTTTCCATTTGCTGAAAGTGACAGAGGGCAAACTCGTATGGAGTACCACTACAGCTATCAAAGATTTCAAGGCCAAATTGCGGATACCGCCTGGCCAAAAAAGCAAAGTAAGCTCTTATGAAGGCGATCATTTCACAGTCGCAGCATCTTATATAGCACCTAACGGAGATATATTTATTTCGGGCCAAAAAAGGGATATGGAAATGGTTGGCTCCAGTAGTATTGAATGGATGTACCAGGACATCATCTGTTTTCAATTCGATAAGGATGGCAATATAAAAAGTCAGTTTGGTATCGATAATATTAATGATGATAAAAAAAGTACCATCTTCCAGATCGGGCAATTGTTTATTGCAAGTCCGCAGGATAAAAATAATGTGTACCTGCAATTACTGGAAGTAAAAGGAGTGAAGGGCTACGCAGATTTTGGCGATGCTTTAGCCGGAAATAAAACTACTTATAGAAAAACATTCCCAAGGATCGTAAAGATTAATACAACTACTGCTGAAATTACAGGGCTTACAATTTTAGGCCTGAAGAAATATTATTTTCACCGCAGCAACGGAGTTCAGGTTGTTAACCGGCTCGGCAAAGACGGCTACCTGATATATGTTGGTGAAGACCTTGATGGCGAGGAAATATGGCTGGGGAAATATAAGTTTGAATAAACGCTAAAATAGAACCTTAAATCTGCCGCAGGGCTTCCGAAAGGGGCTCTGCGGTTTTGTTTGTTTCCCCTATTGAGAATGAAAAAGTTGAACGTCACTTATTCTATGATGTCTAATTCGTCAATGCGATCAAAGTGTTTCCTGTTCAATGTAGCAAAAGATAATTTGTGGGAAATTGCTGTGGCCGCAATAAAAAGGTCAGCAAGAGCAATTTGTTTCCTTTTTCTTTTCAAAGCTATATTTATCTCGACAGCCCTGTCAACTGTAGGTTCATCAAAAGGAATAACAGTAATTGTTTCAAGGACATTGTTCCAAAACTCTAATTGATCTTGGGTAGCACCTGCAAAGATTTCATATTTGGTAATTGCAGAAATGGAAAATTCGTAGCCTTGCTTCACTAAGCTAATCCATACAGAATTGTTTTTATCAGTCCTCCGATAGTAGTCAATGAGAATTGAAGTATCAACCATTATCGTTTTGTCCGCCATTGGTTGATTGCTTTTCTATTAATATTTATTATTTCTAATTGTTTTTTTGTTGCAGTTGGGCCATTCAATAACAATGTTTCTAAATTGATTTTAGATTTGTCTTTTTTATCTTCCTTTTCTATTTCAGCTTTTAGTAGCTTCCACTGTTTCTCAGGAAGCTTTTTCACAACTTTCAACAATTGATCGAACGCTATATCTACTTCTACTTGCATAATCTCAAAATTATGAATTCTTGTTGAATTTATAAGATGTTTGGCAAGGCAATACACAAGGGTTTATCGAGAACCTTTCATGCACCAAAAAAAATACACTGTTATGGAAGGGCATTTTCAGGAAACACAAAACGCAAAACAAAAAATAATTTTATTATTTCAATACCTGATCTCCACATCACCACCAACAGGAAATCCCTGGCATACCAGTGCCCGTCCCTTTTCTATTTCATCATCCGTTAGTACTTCATTATACGCCATCCATATTTTTCCGCTGGTGCAGGTGGCAACACAACTTGAGCATCTCCCCGCCTCACAACTGTAGGGCAATTGTATGTTATTGGCTTTGGCTGTAGCCAATATTGTTTGTGGATATTGAACAGTCAATTGATACGACTGATTCCCGAAATGAATGGTGACTTTGTGTGCGTCTGTGTCAGGCGGTCTTGGTGTGATAAGCCGGGGCAAAGAGCTAAAGTTCTCTTTGAAAATATTTTGCCTGGGCACCCTGTTCAATAAGGTGATCTCTACCATTAGCATATAATCGAACGGGCCGCATATATAAAAAAGTGCTTCTTTCTCATCAACAATTAAATACTGATCCAGTAGTTGCCGGAGTAGCCAGTTACTTAACCTGCTATGATAAACATTCAAAATGCTGCTGAATAAAAATCGAATAGTGAATCTTTCCTGGTGTTGTTCCCGGAGCAATTTCAGGTCATCATAAAACAACGCATCAGCTTCTGTTCTGTTGCTGTATATCAATACTATTTTTTCCGAAGATGTTCCCAGCAATGTTTTGATTATAGAATAACACGGAGTGATTCCGCTACCGGCGGCAATAAAAAAATACTGTTTCTTGTTATCAATTTTTTGAGGCAAAATAAAATGCCCGCCAATACCAGAGCTATACATGATGGTGCCTTCCTTACCATGGTAAACAAGAAAGCGGGAGAACTCGCCATTGTCTATTTTTTTTATGGTAACGGCCAGGGGCTCTCCTAAAGCAGGTGACGAAGAAATAGAATAAGAGCGTCTTTTTTCTCCATGCCTTGTGTAAAAAACAAACGTGATAAATTGCCCGGCTTCGTAAACAGGTTGCCAGTCGTCAAGTGGTTCTAATATAAATGTTCTGGCATCTTTGGTTTCATGGATGACCTTTGTTATTCTAAGTCTTTTTATGAAAGGGTCCGTTTGTGGCATTTCTATTCTTTTGTACCCACTTTTTCATTTTCGCTTAAGCGCTTTACACAATTAGACAAAGCCCGGAAATTATGATAATTGCCTTTCCAGATATGTCCCTTTAGCGAAGTTTTTCTCTGCGGTTCTTTGTCAAGCCCTTCTTCATACCAATCTCCATTTACATGATCTATCAAATAGGTTTGTATATATTTCCATTGTTGTTTAAACTTATCGTAGTAGTGCATGGAGTCATTGGGAAAATGATCTGCCATCAATAATAATGTATTCATTCCTTCGGCCTGTGCCCACCAGTTTTTACTATCAAAAATGATGGTGATCTTCGGCTTGTCTTTAAAATAATATCCTTCATTATAAAAGCCGCCTAAGTCGCTATCCCATCCATTGTTTAAAGCATGGTCTATCATTTTTTTTCCAATGACCATTGTTTTGGTATCGTTCTTTATACCCAGCGCATCCGAAGCTTCGAGCATCAGGTAAGCTGTTTCAATATCGTGACCGAAGGACACATGGTCTAAATTTTTATGCCTTAAAATATATTTCTCTGAAGAGTCCCTGAAAGATATTGGTGTCCAGTCTGGTTGAAAGAAAAGTGTTAGGTAACCTTTTTCCGTGGTGATCTTATCTCTTATTAAGACAAGCATTTCCTGCAACCTTTCACGCACTAATGCAACGTGCCACACGCCATACAACTCCGTAAGCGCTTCCAGCAAATGGATAGATGAATTTTGATCTTTATAACCTGTCTCCGCATTGGAAGGAGTAGATGCATCTCTTACAACATGGCTTCCATCTCTTTTTAAGTGTTGATAATATCCTTTGTAAACAGGATCATGACTATTTTTTTCAAGCCATAAAAAAGCTTTTTTTACCAGGCTGAGTGCGCCTGTATCCCGGGATGCATGGTAATAAGCTGCCAGCGCATAAATGGCGAAGGCATTTCCATAAGCTGATTTTGGAGCAGCAGGGTCGCTTTTATCTTTTCCCTTTCTGTCAACGAGATTATAAAATCCTCCATAGGTTTTATCCCACATTACATCCTTTAAAAATTTATAGCCATGTTCTGCGCCGGGGAGATAATAATTAACACCGGGATAAAATTCCGCGGCTTTTGCATTGCTCCAAATATGACGAGCCTGTGTAACTATGAATTTATCCTGAGTGCCCGTCGGTTTAAAATCGAATGTATAAGTGCTGAAGTATCCTCCATATAAAGAATCTATGCATTGCGGGTACCACTTATTTAAAAGTTCGGTTTTAATGGAGTTACCCATGGCTGCTGCAATCTGCAACCGCTCTTGTTTTAACACTGAGGTTGGTGATGTTTGTGCAGATACAACATGCAAAAACATCAATGCAAATACGCCGAAGATTATTTTCATGTGTTTGAAATTTGTGTTTATTGGAAAAGATTAAGGCGACTTTTCACCTATAGTAAACAAAGGGTAAAATAATGAGTAATTTTTTTTGTACCTGGCAGAAGTTTTCAATTAAGCTTCATTGGCACTCTTCAACATTTTATCAACGAGGAGCAAAATACCAGGTCACTAATTTATCCTTTGCGCAGTTTAACAAAAATCCATTTACTATTCGCTTAATAACGTAGTGTAGCCGGCGGCATTCAGCGTAAACCTGGCTTTGCCATTTGATACGGTTATCTTTTGCCCTTCTTCCATAGCATGTGTTTTGTCTGTCGTCAATATGCGCAATGTTTTCATTTTTTGTGGAAGTCCTGTTAAGTGAACCTCCCTTGATGCTCCATTATTTACCACGTGAATTGCATACACATTTTTATCATTATCACCCATAGCGGCGCAAGAAATATTAGCAGCAGTCGTGTGAATCGGCATTGCCTTCAAACCCTTTGGCGTAGAAGAAAGTTGCTTAAGATTCCAGAAGCGCTGAATGGGTCTGAGCGTTCCAGTATCACCGAAGATACCACCGCCGGCAAGTGGTGAATAATCAGCGGTTAGTTGCCATTGCAGGATGGATGCGGGCTCGCAGATCGCCAATATTCTTGTATATAAATTGATCTCTTTCAAGGCATATATCTGCTCCTGGAAAATGGCGGGGTAATTCCATGCAGCCGCATCAATACTACCTTCTCCAACAACTAATGGACGGTTCAATTTGGTGGCTGCATCTGCCCATTTTTGCAGCAGTTCGGTCCCCCACCCGCGCCATGAGTGAAAAGAAATAGCGCCGATATACGGATGTGTTGCAGAATCGTTGAGCGCGGGGTAAATAAATTGATAAGTAGTTGCGTCTGAATTATCACCCAGTAATAATTTTGTTTTTAAACCTCTTGAAACAAAGTATGCTCCCAGCTCTTTTATCAGCTTTGCATGCTCTTCGCCGGTCTGCCGGATATTAATTCCAAGGTCAGATTCATTGAAAGAAAACATGCTGATCTCCACTCCATATACTTCTTTGAGATAGTCTATATAATCGGCAATAGATTTATATATTTCCTTCGTCTTTGTCTGATCTAGCGGGTTGCCCCAAACACCATCCGGTCCTGGTTGAAACTTTGGTTTTCCCACAACTGCCCAGGCAGGTGCGGACCACGCTGAAAGTATTACCGGCATGCCCATTTTGTAAAGCCGCTGCGCCATTTCCATTGCGCTTTGTACCTGTGGATTTAATTTACCAGCCTTTGCAACTGCAATGGGATTAGAATCTATGGCGGGCTGCCAGAAGCGCCAGGGCATTTCTGCCCGCCCCCAGGTTACATTTAAATTATTAAGACAGTAGCCAATCACCTGCGGATCAGTAGCAGGATTTTGCAAACGAAAATTTCCTCCCAGCCCGTCAAACACTCTTCCTGATTTAGCGGTATTCAATACGAGATCAATTGGTTTATCATCGATCCGGCCGGAGACCTTTATAGTAAATTTTTTTGTGACCGATTGCCCATTCTTCAAATTACCCATTTGTAGGGGCACAAATACTTGTATGGCTTTATCACCCTTAGCCGGTTTTTTTATATTGATAAGTGTTGGATCGGCAAAGAATAATTTAAGCTGGTGATCAGGAGCTATAAACTGGATGGAGCTAGCAGATTGTTTGAGGAATTTGCTCGACGGTTCAGCAGCCTCCCTGATCTTTATCGGTTTTGATTTATCCAGTTGAATATTACCAATGGAATAATATTGCATGGGGAGTGAAAGTCTAAAAAATACGCCTGTGATGGTGTCATTGCCTTTTGATGTAAGTTGTATGGTAACGTTCGCAACCCCTACCCCTGTATCTTCTACAATTTCGGTAAAAGAAAAATTATCAATGGCGGTAGTAATAATCTGCTGATTTCCGTTTCGTGTGTATTTTGGCCGCTGTCTTTCCTGGCCGGTTGCTTTTACATTGGCGCCATTATTTTTAATAACGCTCAGATTGGTTTCAAATTCCATTAGCTGCCCGTCTATTCTGATGCCGGTGATATTGCCCCAGGGTTCCACCTCAGCTTGTGCAAAAGCCTTATTTATAAACATAGTAAATGCCATGAAAATTACCAGGCTTAATTGTTGTTTTAACGGCACTATGTTTTTGATTAAGAATTTTGCAGGCATGTTTATTTTTTTAGTTTTACTATGAATGAGATGTGCAGTATTTCAGCAGGGTAGCAAATCCAACGCAAATGTACTGGCATTGTTGGTTTCAAATACAAATGAAACCACCCGTTCGTTTTTAAGAAATAGCACATTGGGAGCCGCCAAAAATCAATTTGCACTCTTAGGGCGATTGATGTTCATATTGAAATTTTCCTCCAGAAAGTCCAGAAGTTCATTCGAGTTGCTCGTGGTTAACAAGGCGCCCTTTTTTGCAGCGACATCAAAGTCAGCCTCTCCTTTCTTCGTAAACATTGTATAAAAGATAAAAGGAGTTTTGCTATTATATTTTTTTATGGCATCGTATAATTGCAACCCTGCCTTGGCGCCTTCCTTGCCCCGTTCTACATCAGATATTACGAGATCGTAGGTGCCACCTGAAAATAGTTTAAGCGCTTCTGCATTGCTTTGCGCAGTTCTAATTTCTACCGCATCAGATCTTATCAGGCTCATCAATGAACTGTTGTCATCGGGATTATCATCTACCCAAAGTATTTTTTTAACGGAGGCTTTTGGAGGAAGGCTGTTTTGCTGGTATCCGTTTATATTAATATCCTGCAAAGCATCCTTTGTAATTACTCTTATATAGTGACGTTCAAATGGCATATAGCTAAAGTTCGTTATTGTCCAGTTTGCCTTCGTGAACTTCCCGAGCGGAGACGTTCGTTTTATTTCCTCCAGGCGTGCTTCTAATTCTTTTGGATTTGATGTAGGGTTGATATTGGTAACATATACCAATATTGAATCAACCAATACCCTGCCACTTGCCACTTCACTTTGCGTCCCCAGGTAGGCATTCATTTTTCTTATTTCTGAAGATGCATAGCTTTTATCATCCAGCGGCAGGAATATTTTTGCGGGATCGTTGTCATAAAAAAGCTTCATGGGAACATAGCTGCCGCATTGGCCGTCAGTTATTTTTATTGCTTCTGCCCTTGATTCAAATTCTTTGGGACAAACAGCTAACTCAAATGATTGCTGTGTGATATTTTTAAAGAAGAAAACTTTATAACCGTAGTCTGTGCTTACAATAGTTTTGTACACCTCATTCGCATTGCGATATGTTTCAACAATACTAAAGATCGTGTTTGCTGATTTCCCATTTGCAGAATAGTAGAACCTTTTCGCACCCGGATCGTATAGAAGGATTTGCTTGTTTGTATTATCAGACCACATTTCGGCCAGGGAAGACGGCAGGTTTGATAGAATACTTGCCGCTGTTGTATCGGTCTTTACAGTGGTGCGTGTGAAAGTGTTTAAAGTGCCAAAGCCTGGTCGCAGCTTTTCAAGTTCAGCCGGCGTGTACATCTTTTCATTCACCAATATTTTGTTGATATTTTTTACAGTGCAGATAAACAAGGAGGAGTTAGCTCCTGATTTACTTTTATTTGTCAATAATAATTTGTAAACCGTCAGTTCGCCGCTCTGATCTTTTTGAACACTCCTAATATCCCATTGTTTTTTAAGATAGATCAGTTGATTAGTTTCCGGAAGTACCGAAAGTGTATCTCTCCCATTGGCCCAAGAACCCTGGTAGGATTGATGAGACCAAATATCTGTATTGTCGGTAATATAGATAAAAGCCGGCAAGAATACCTTTTGTTGGAAATAGGGAATGCTGGTATCGCTCCTTGCATCTTTGATAGAACGAAATGAATTCTTTGAATATGCAAGTTCAAAAAAACGACTATCTCCGATTGTTTGCATGTAAAGAACCTGCAGGCTATTATCCGTATTCTTTAGGATGACTTTTCCGGTGGAATCGGCTCTGTCACACGTGTACATTTCCAGGATTTCTTTGTTATCAATAGAGCCATATTTTCCGGCATCAGAAAATATAGAGGTGGGGCGATAGGAAGAAAGGGAGGCCATAGTAATATAGGCGTCAAAAACAGATCCGCCCATAGCTTCAGCCTTTCCCTTCGTGTCTAAGACCCATCGGCCACAACTGGGAACAGCAATCGGACAGCCTGTTATTTCAAAGGTCATATCCCTTTGCAACAGTTTGAAACTGGTATCCAGGTTATACTGCCCATTGCTACTGATTACGGTTAGATTCACAACACTGTCTGCTGCGGAGACAGAATTAATATTAAATGACAGGATCGTGTCTGTTGCATTCAACTCCCGCAACTGGTTCCCGGGCAAGGAAAAAACAAGTTTCGCTGAATCCTTCGCCATTTGTGTAGCATTCCAACATTGATTGAATGCAAGCCGAAAAGTTACCGGCACAGTATTGTCAATTGATGTAAGGGAAAGAGATTTATCCAGCGATGTACCGTTGATCTTCTTACCACCGAATAATAATGCGATCAATAATATTGCCACTAAAGAAGACAAAGCGATTAATACCCTTGATACATTTTTTGTTCTTTTCTTTTGTAAATGCACACCATCTTTAAATAACTCATCTATCGAATCACCAGCGCCTGGTTCTTTCGAAAGAACCTTATTATTGATCAGGGTGCTCCATGATTTTCCGTTTGGTTCGTTTCGTAAATAACCACTTAATGATGTATCTAAGATCTGCCCCTGTTCCCACAGCGCTTTAAATTCATCCTGCGATTTTTCATAAGCCTGGTATTTCTTTTCAGCAGGATCATTTGCATACAATAAAAATTTATCCGTCATGCGCTGCATTTGCAGTTCCTCAAAAGAGAAGCTGTTGCTATCCATCTTACGAGCTGCTTCATCCATCAGGCGGATCATTGTTTCCCTGGCTACCTTTTCATTTTTTGGCTCCAGCATCTTAAGCAGTTCAAGCCTCGTATTATCGGGAAACGAACCATCTTCCATCCATTTGATGCGAACAATTTTTAGTAGAGCACTATAGTTGATATCCCTGCCCTTGTAATTCTCAGCCTGTAGTGCCTCACCAATTGCCACCGTCACATCCCAGCGTATGCGGGGATACACTGCAATGGAACAGATCCATTGAAAAAGAAAAGGATCATTGAGGTATTGTTGCAATTGTGTTACATCCTGGAAGTCGAACGGCTTGGTGCGGTAAGTTTCCATTTTGGAAAGCTGGTCTTCATATTCCATTTTATTATTTTCCAGCAAACGAAATAAAAGCAGTTGACCCTTTAGATCCGCCGGAAGCAGCACAGCAGCCGATTGCAATATTTTTTCTTTATAATCCCAATCAGCAACCGGAAGTGGCGTGCATATCGCAAACTGATCCCATTTTCTAAATAGCTGCAACAGCGGCTCGTTCAAAGAAGGATAATGCTGATCTATTAATTGATGGCCCGTACCAAATATGATCACCACATGATTGGGATACAGATCGTGCAAACGAGATAAGTGAATACCATTGGGATAAAATATATTGGTGCATACATCAGGTTCGAAGAGGAAGTAAAATTTCTCCAGGTACAGGTCGTTCCTCGAAAACTTTTTCAGCAAATATTCAAAGAGGCGCACCTGCTGGTTTTTTACTTTGTTCTTATCGATCAGCATCAAAAATTCTACCGGCTTGGTCTTGCTACTCCACACAGGGTTGATCATACCTTCTGAACGAATCGTTGAATTGATCGTTTGTGGAATATCAAGATAATGAACCGCGTCGGTGTTTCTCCGGTTATAGCTTTTTGCAACATCCAATAATTCTTTTTCATCCTCTATCAGTTCATCATGATTTCTAAATGGTATTTCAAAAGGGCCCGAATTACCATTCAATCCTTCAATAATATTTTCTGCTTTTGCGCGTGATATTTTTTCTTTTTTTGATAGCCTCCATCTTAACCAGGCGGTTACCAGCAGTGGAATAATGATCAATGATGCCATGATCCAAAGCCAGCGCTTGTTGATAGCAATCACCGGTTTAACATCTCCGGAATCTTTACCCGAAATATTTATAAAAATTTGGCCCGGTGGTTTCACCGATAAATTTGTAAAAGCTTGTTCAGGGCAGCTATTACCGGATGTATCATTCGAAGAAAAACGAACGAGCTGCGTACCGGGCGAATAAAATATATGTGAAAAAACGTAAGAGTTTTTTTGAGCAGGTGTATCGTTTATATACCAGGTGTTGAATTGCGAAGGAGGATAAGAAGCATCGTAATCAATTTTGAATTCAACCTGCTGGCCGGTTTCAATTTCGTATGGAGAATTTGTAGTGATATTCAGTGGAGGCTTGCAAACGATCACCTGCTGTGATGTGTCCGATTTTAGTATGCTAACATTTGGAGAGCGTGGCGAAAGTTTTAAAGAACTGCTATAGTTACCGGGCTTTTTATACCGGTGCTCTGTAATATATTTCCCCGAGTCTTTTTCGCCATCGCCAAAATCCCAAACAAACTGCACATAGTTTGCATGCTGTGTATCTTTTGGATTTTCAAAAAATGATTTTGATCCATCGAACCGCACAGGATCGCCTACGTTGTTATTAATTGTTACCAATGCAGAAGCCGTTACTTTTATGGAAGTTGTCCGCATTAAAAAATACAGTGCAATCGCTGTTAATAAAAATAGTGCAACAGCAATAAATTTTATAAACCATTGCTGGTACCAATGTTTAACAGGCCTCCTGCCGTCCTCTGCAGATCTTTCTTCTTTGGTTAAGGGTGGAAATTGTTTGGTAAGAAATGCAGCGTATTCTTCCCGTAATATTTTTAATTGCCCGGTATTTTTAACGATCACCGGCGCCATATAATCGATGATGTTTTCGCCGGTAATTTTTTCGGAGCAGGTTTCAAAAACTTTTATAAGCAGCAGGTGCGTATCAGGCGAAATCGGCAGGCCTTTGTCCTTTAGTGAGCTCACAAAGGATTGCAGCCAAACGTAAAAAACCTTATCGGGAGTGGGGTTATTCAACTGTAATAGTTACATATTTTTTAGCGCTTCATTCCCTTGCAGAGTGTCGTTGTTGTTCTTAAACAACAGTCCCATACTATTTTGTAATTGATCCTTTATTGCCGCCGGAATATTTTCGTAAGGTTCCTGCGCCTGTTGCAAAAGACCTTCTTGTTGAAGGATACGCAACCAGTCAATAAATTCGGCAGTGGCAGGTTTTTTCAATAACGGCAGTTTGCGCAGCTCATTAAATGTATTTACAATACCCATCACTTTTGTTTCGCCATTACTGTTCAATGAGGGAAAATGAGCCCTGATAATTTCATCAAGCTGCTGCGGATCGGGGAACTCGATGTAGTGGTAAATGCAACGACGTAAAAAAGCATCCGGCAAATTCTTCTCATTGTTGCTTGTCATAATCACCAATATCTTGGCGTTGTTATTTGCAGCAGGCACTTTTACATTTAATTCTCTGATGCTGAACTCCTGCTTTTCAATTTCATTTAAAATATCATTCGGAAAATCACGGGGAGCTTTATCTATCTCATCGATAAGTACAAGGCTGCTAAGCGGTGTTGCAGAAAAGCCGGTGCCTTCTTTAAAATCAATGATCGTATCAATGCATTTAATTCCAGGCGAAGCTGCCCCATGTTTAAATGCAATGGCTTTACCAAGGGCTCTCAGCTCAATATAATCGCCGGCGCCTTTCTTCCCGGTAGCGCCATACGCATCTCTTAGCCTGCCAAGCGCATCATAGCTATAAAACAAATCACTGGCCACTGAGGTTGTCTTTGTATCAAAAATGAGCGGCTCAAAATAGAACGGTGCATAGTTGCCCGGACTGGTCATGCTGTACTGCATGGCGAGATGTCTTGCAAGAGTAGTCTTTCCTGTTCCGGGCTCGCCGCATAATAATAGTGGCTTGTTAAGATGCAGGGCAATATCAACTGCACGCTGCAACGATTTCGAAAGAATGTATTCATTCATTATTGGAAAAGTTTATTATAATTTTCAAATAGATTTTTGTTGTTATTAAAATCGCTGATAATTACTTCCAATTTATCGATGGCATCCTGCATGCAAAAATCTTTACCGGCATAGTCTGGAAAATAATGGTCCGATATCCTTTGCGCCATTTTTTCTGCACGGTTTGCAAATTCTGTTTTGCCGCTTGTGTTAATAAAAAAATAGGTGCGCACCCATTGCTCAATATGTGTAATATTAATTTTTGTGAGCCGCTCCAATGCGATCGCTGCCGGTGGTATCTCTTTCAGCTTTTCCTTTGTGGTGAGGTACTTAATATTGATAAGCAGGTAAAAATTCTTTGATGTGCTAACGTTTGTATTTGCCTCATTGAGCTTTGCAAAAAACAACAACAAAAACTTTTTATACTTTTCTTTCCATGAACTATAATACATATCGAATTTAAAAACCACGTTGGTAAAACGTTCATCAGCGATCAACTTATCAGCAAGTTCCTTCAAGGAAATTGCAGGATTGTCTGGCCAGGTTTTAAATACATTGTAATAAAGATCTCTTGTAAGTGTTGTAACAAACTTATCGGGGAAGTTGGAGTTGTATTCATCAATATTACAGGTGAGGGCATTGTCCCGCACACTAAGATCGTAGGTAGAAATATTGTTGGAAAAAATAATCGGCAGCTCCGCCTTATCGCCATGAATGATATAAACCCGGTAAAAGTTTTTATTGTAAAAATTTTCGGCCAAAAAATCATTGCGTACCCTTTCCCGGTTACAGCGATATGCCAGCGCAGATGATAATAAAAGCTTGGTCACCACTTCGGCATGGTTGCGGTCTATCAGTTCCGGAATGAGGGCGCCAAAAACTTTCGTGGTAAGATCATCGGCGGTGGTAAATGAAGTTCGCTCCAGGGTAAAATCTGTCCTGATCTGTTTTTTTAAAGCGGCAAGTTTTTCTTTTTTCAACTGGCTCAATTCAGCGCCATCTTCTATATCCTCTGCATTGATCCTTGATTTTAAAGTGTCGCTTAATAAATAATTTTCATCCATTATAAAAGGCAACACACATTTATCAGTATTGGGAGTAGATCCTACTGTATCCATATTCTTATCGCCAATAGCCTGTTTATATTCCAGGTTGGTAATAGAATATTTTTCTCCCGGCGGCATGTAGCCGTAGCGGGTTCCAAGCAGCAAAATGTAAAATTCAGACACCTCCACATCTTCCAAACATTTTTTAAGCGGAGGTGTACTCCTGGTGCCATAGTTTTCCATGCACACAACATCAAAGCGTTCGGTTTTTTGCAGGGCAGTAATCAAAGCTTGCCGGTGTTCCTGCAAATCGAAAAAGGTAGATGATATGTAGATTTTAGGTTTAGCCATAAGTGCACGAGAGAGCTAATTTACTAATTTTAGAAAAGTTAGATCAATTACATCAAACCTCATAGATAAAACCCCGCTGATTGTTTGAAATTACAAATTGTGCTGTATATTTCAATCCCCAAAAGTGGGCAGATGAGGAGAGAAGTTTGGGCTTGCTATAGTAAACCGGGATAAAATAATGAACAATTTTTTTGAACCCGGCAGCAGCTTTTCAATTAAGCTTCATTGGCGTCGCACTCTTGTACATTTTATCAATGAGGAGCAAAATACCAGGTCACAAATTTATCCATTGCGCAGTATAATTTCAGAGTATACGCCCAGGTACCACCAGGTTAATTTGAAAACTAACTACTAACCTTTGTTAATGCTATAACTTCACAACAAATCAATGAGAACAATTTACTTTACCATTTTACTGCTCACATCTCAGGTAAGCTTCGCACAAATTAAATTAACAAAGCTAACAGCAAACTCAATCCCCAAAGGCATTACTTATGTTGGTCAAATAAAAAATGCTGTTAGATGGACTGATAACCTCGGAGACAATATAGTACTCGCTACCGAAACAGGTGAAACCGCAAGCAAGAACAACGGGGATGATTCAAGGGATGCCGCATTGTATGCCCATCACTATTTAATTAAAGGAGACTCTATCATGCAGGATTGGAAATTATATGATTTTATAAAGGATTGCCCAGTAGACATTACGGCCGGGTTTATAAAAAATAGTTTTGCGGTGACGGATTTGAATAAGAATGGAATTGCTGAAATTTGGTTGATGTATAAAACAGCTTGTCATGGAGATGTTAGTCCGGCCAACATGAAAATAATAATGTATGAGGATAATAAAAAACATGCGGTGAGGGGCACCAACAAAGTAAAGGTTTCTGAAAAGGATTATATCGGGGGCGAATATAGTTTTGATGAGGCTTTTAAAAAAGTGCCGGTAAACATCAAAGAATATGCAAAGCAATTGTGGAAAAAAAATATTATGGAAACATGGGACTAAGCAATGTCAATTGTGAATGGTGAATTGTGAATTGTCAGTATTTCAACGTTGATCACAGACCATTGACAATTTACCATTCACCATTCACACAAACGACAAACGATATTTAAATTTTCTTCAAAAAGCCAACCAAAAAAATCTAAAACAAACACAATGAAAAGTAAAATTGGATTTGTACTGATCGGCGTCATCCTTATGTCTTGCGGCGCAAAAGATTCAGCTAATAATGTATCAACGCCGGCATCCATGCCCATAGTAGGAACCTGGCAATTGCTGACCGGTACCTTGATTGAGAAAGGGGACACGACTGTTACCGAATATAGTAAAAACAAATCTTTTATTAAGATCATCAACGATACCCATTTTGCATTTTTGGAACATGACTTGAGTAAGGGCAAAGATTCTTCTGCTGCTTCCTTTAGTTCAGGTGGCGGCCGTTATTCTCTTACAGATAGTTCGTACACCGAACATTTAGAATATTGCAGTGCAAGAGAGTGGGAGGGCAATGACTTTAAATTTACTATTGTAATAAAGAACGATACACTTATCCAAAGTGGAATAGAGAAGGTGGAAAGTGCGGGGGTAGACTGGATCAATATTGAGAAGTATATCAGGGTAAAAAGATAAGTTGCCGCAAAATTATATCCTGCAAAAAAAATGGCCCAATTGATGTTAGTATATTCCAGTTCGGGGAAAATATTTACAAAAATAAATTGCTTGAAATCGTTATGAAAATAGCTACCTATAATGTGAACGGGATCAATGGGCGCTTGCCCGTGTTGCTTCGCTGGCTCAATGAATCTGCGCCGGATATTGTATGCCTGCAAGAGTTAAAAGCGCCGGACGAAAAATTTCCACTGAAAGCTATAGAAGACGCTGGGTATGGCGCTATATGGCATGGACAAAAGAGTTGGAACGGTGTTGCGATACTTGCCCGCAATGGCCAGCCCGAAGAGATTCGCCGCGGCCTCCCCGGAGACCCGGATGATAGCCATAGCCGCTATATTGAAGCAATGGTGAACGGCCTGGTTGTTGGCTGCCTGTACCTCCCAAATGGCAACCCTGCTCCTGGACCAAAACTGGAATATAAACTTCGCTGGTTTGAAAGGCTGACTGCTCATGCGGCTGAACTTTTTGAATCTGGCAAGCCTGTGGTATTAGCAGGAGATTATAACGTGATGCCAACCGAAATAGATGTTTATAAACCGGAGCGTTGGGTAGATGATGCGTTGTTTCGGCCGGAGGTTCGCCTGGCTTTTAAAAACCTGGTGGCACAAGGTTGGACAGATGCGATAAGAAAGCTTTATCCAACGGAAATCATTTATACATTCTGGGATTATTTTCGGAACGCTTATGGTCGGAATGCAGGGTTACGGATAGATCACTTTTTGCTTAGTCCAAAAGTTAGCAAGCGTCTCATTGCTGCCGGGGTTGATCGAGAAGTACGAGGGTGGGAAAAGTCAAGCGATCATGGTCCGGTGTGGATTGAATTGGCGGAGAAATAATTATGAGTGATGAGTGATGAATTATGAGTGATCGAAATTTCATGGCTTTGCAAGTGTATTCATCAACTCTTTTAAATTTACCGGTTTCGCCTCCTCAGCCGGCGGGCTGCGTAACCGGAACGCCGCTGCTTTTGCTTCTTTAAAAAAAATCGCTGCGCTCTTTTTTTAATCCGCCACGGCGGACCGAACCAAAAGAGGCGGCTAACCCGGTTACTGGTGAAATATTAGTGCAGTGGCAGAAAGTATTACGAGGTTGCTTTCATTGGTGTTGGGTTCATGAAATAGTATTGATAGGTGTTCAAAAATTTTTCTTGTGAACATAGTGTCAAAAGATACCATTGATGCATCCTACTCTCTTTAAGGCCTCGAATAAATAGCATTAAGAAAATTTCAAAGACTGGCGTGAAAAAATGAAATAATGTTACCAAAGCCTGGATTTACAATTAGCTCGTAAGTCGCACAAAAGTTCGGTACAGCACAAATGATCGAACTTAATTTCATTTTAGCCAGGCTTTTAAATTTTTAGCTATTTATTCGCAGCCTTGATCTTTCTTGTTACTTCTTTGCATCAAGGCAAATAAGTAAATAAGCTCTTGCCTGCAAGTGCATTCATCAACTCTTTTAAATTTACCGGTTTCGCCTCCACAGCCGGCGGGCTGCGTAACCGGAACGCCGCTGCTTTTGCTTCTTTAAAAAAAATCGCTGCGCTCTTTTTTAATCCGCCGCGGCGGACCGAACCAAAAGAGGCAGCTAACCCGGTTACTGGTGAGAAATTAATGCAGTCGCAGAAAGCATTACAATGTTTCTTTTTCTGGTTGTTTAGTTCAATGATTTGTTCATAAAAAATTTCTTTATGAACAGAGTGTCAAAAAGATAAACTTTGATGTGTCAGACTCTTTCTACGGCCTCGAATAAATAGCGTTAAGAAAATTTCAAAGGCGGGCGTTAAAAAATGAAATAATGTTACTGAAGTTTGGCTTTGCAATTAGCTCGTAAGTCGCACTGAAGTTTGGTACTGCACAAATGATCGGACTTAATTTCATTTTAGCCGGGCTTTGAAATTTTTAGCTATTTATTCGCAGCCTTGATCTTTCTTGTTACTTCTTTGCATCAAGGCAAATAAGTAAATAAGCTCTTGCCTGCAAGTGCATTCACCAACTCTTTTAAATTTACAGGTTTCGCCTCCACAGCCGGCGGG